>JBHEOL010000174.1:0-3066 GCA_046261635.1 Thermoanaerobaculia bacterium
CTCCTTCGTCTCGGGCGCATCCCCGGCATCTGCCCCCTCGGGCAGAATCGGCCCGCGCGCGGCTTTGACACATCCTTCCTTCATTTGAGGCATGTCACCTCCTCGGCCCCCGCCTTCGGGCAGTGGGCTCCACACCCACGTTGAATGCGTCGCATCGGATACCGGGGCCGTGACGCCCGGACGGAACAGGGGTGCGCGCGATCACTCCCGCATCCCTGAAGGAGTGCCAACCTGCCACTTCGTTTCTGAGGGAATGATCCGCGCCGCTGAACCCATCAGGTGAGGCCTGCACCGGGCGACGAGATGATCATCCTGGATTCACGAAGCCGGACCTTGCATGCTCCCCCGGCCGCGGTTGATGAAACCGAACCCCGGCCACCGCGCCGAACGTGCTTCAAACTTGCACACCGTTCCCGTGGAGGACCTCGCCATGCCCAGTCTGAGACAGAAGGTTGCCATCGTCACCGGAGGTGCGAGCGGAATCGGAGAGGCCATCGCGCGCCGCTTCCTCGCAGAAGGAGCGTCCGTCACGCTCTCGGACCTCCGTCAGGAGACGACGGAGAAGAGTGCCGCCGCCCTCGGCACCGAATCGATCTTTCCTCTTGCCGCGGACGTGACCGATGAGGAGGCCGTCCGCTCGCTCATCGACCGGACGGTCGAGCGCTTCGGCCGGCTGGACATCATGGTCAGCAACGCGGGAATCAGTGAAGATCCGACGCCCATCGAGGAGAAGACCGCTGCTGCATGGCAGAAGGTCATCGACACGAATCTCAGCTCCGTCTTCTACGGCGCCAAGCACGCGGCACGCGTCATGAAAGCGGCGGGGACGCGGGGAGTGATCGTCAACATCGCTTCCATCCTCGGGTCGGTCGCGTTCAGCGGGGCGCCTGCCTACGTCGCTGCGAAACACGGAGTCATCGGTTTCACCAAAGCCGCCGCGCTCGAGCTTGCGCCCGCGGGCATTCGCGTCGTCGCCGTGCAGCCGGCATTCATCCGGACTCCGCTCATCGCCGGACTCGAGGAAGCCGTCCTCCCCCTCCACCCGATCGGCCGCCTCGGCGAGCCGGAGGAGGTCGCCTCCCTCGTCACCTGGCTCGCCTCGGACGAAGCCTCATTCGTGACCGGGGCAGGTTATCTCGTCGACGGCGGATACACGGCGCAGTAGGCAAAGCTCTCAGCTTTGCAGACGACCGACCGTCACTCTCGCGAAGGAGCTCGGCAGAGCCGGGCGCGGGATGGAAGAGCGCGGTAACGTCAGCGCCATTCAAGTCCGCGCTGAAGGTGCTCGCATCGGTCGACGGACGCGAGTGGTGGCCATCCCCGAGATGATCCCTCTATGGACCGAAGGATCGATCAACCTGTCCACGAAACCGGGGCAACCTCGATCTTCACGTGACCGCCAGCCACGATCGGGTCTCAGCCAGTCAGCGGGTTCACGGCGCGGACTCCGCGGAAGCGGGAGAAATCGCGGTCCGCCGTCCAGAGCTCGGTGACGCCCCATCGGACGCAGAGCGCCGCAACGCGCGCGTCGTGAACACGCGCACCCGAAACCTTCGACGCGGTGAGGAGCTCACGCAGAACCGGCCAGTACCCGGCGTCCTCGCCGATGAGCCGCAGAGAGGGGGATTCGAGCCACGCGGCGATCTGGTCGAGCGCACGAGGCAGCGGCGTCGGCGGGCTGTAGATTCTGGGATGAGTCACGATCGCGACGAGCTCATGGAGACACGGCCACGGAATGGCCCACGCTCCCGTTCCTTCGGCGAGAGACTCGACGGCGTGAAGGGCCGGCTGGTGGAACTCCGAGTCTTCCCGATGCGCATAAACGAGGACGTTCGTGTCGACGGCGATCACGCGCCACGGCCCTCATAGATCGTCTCGTCCCACTCCCCTTCGCGAACGCCCGCGCGCACGCCCTTCCCCTTGAACGAAGCTCGCCTGAGGCGAAAGGGCTTCTGTTTGCGCCGCTTCTCGATCGCCAGCTCGAGCCCCTCCTCGATCAGAGCGCGCAGCGAGGTCCCCTCCTCCGAGGCGAGCGTACGCGCAGCATCCATCAGCGGCTCACGGATCTCGACGGTCGTCTTGGCAGGCATGAGATTGATAACTGGGCCTCCATTACCCATATTCCCATATCGTAGGCGAAGCTTTCCAGCTTCGCTCACAGGAAGCGCGGCTTTCAGCCGCGCGCGGCGCAGGCGGGCCTGGAGACTCCGAGCCGAAGCTGGGAAGCTTCGGCTCCTGTGAGCGAAGCTGGAAAGCTTCGCCTACTCCATTTTCAACGGTTGACCCCTCTCGTCATAGGCGTATGCTGGTCCGACTAGACCGATCGGTCTAGAGAGCACGACGAGGCACCAAAAAGGAGAAACGGGTCATGCGAGTCGCGAAACAGGATGTCGACGTGAAGATGGAGATTCCGGGAGCGGTAGTGCGGCAGAGGACCGGCTTCGGCGAAGCCGGATCGATGGGGACGATCAGCGGGGAGTACTTCAGCCTCGCCTCGGGAGTGGACACGACGCCTCTGTTCGTGGGGCTCGACGGCGACGTCTGCAACTGCCCTCACTGGGGATTCGTCGTCCGCGGGAAGATCACGACGACGAGCGCGAAGGGCGAGACGGAGACCGTGAACAAGGACGATCTCTTCTACTGGCCGCCGGGCCACAACGTGCGGGTCGAGGAGGATGCGGACATCGTCATGTTCAGCCCGCAGCGCGAGCACACGCGCGTGATCGACCACATGAAAAAGAAAGTGAGCGAAGCGCAGCCGTGAGTCCGCGGCGAGGCGGCGCGCTTGCGTCGCGCCGCCTCACACGTCACCATCCGACCATGAACCATCCGACCAAGCAGCGCCTTCTCGAAGCAGGATTGGAGCTCCTGCTCAAGCAGGGCTACAACGATCTCGGCATCCAGGCGCTGCTCGAGGCGACCAACACGCCGAAGGGGTCGTTCTACCATCACTTCAGGGACAAGGAAGACTTCGCGCTCCAGGTGATCGATCGCTACATGGAGCAGGTCCACGCGGGGCTCGACTTCTGTCTCGGTGACGAGAGCCGCGCTCCCGTCGAGCGCGTC
>JBHEOL010000337.1:0-5697 GCA_046261635.1 Thermoanaerobaculia bacterium
CCCCTGACCCCTGCCTTTTTGCTTTTCCCTAGCCCCTGACCCCTAGCCCCCAGCCCCTGCTCTCCTGATATCCTTCCGCCGTCATGTGGCCCACACTCGTCAAAATCGGCAATTTCGAGATCACCACCTTCGGTCTGATGATGTTTCTCGCCTTCGCGGTCGGGGGGTGGGTGATGACCCTCCAGTTCCGCCGCTACCGCCTGCCCGAGGATGACGCATCGAACGTGCTGCTCGCCGCGGCGGTGGGCGGTATTCTCGGGGCCAAGATCTATTACGCCATTCTCTTCGGAGACCTGTCGCTGCTGTTCAGCCGCGCCGGGCTGGTCTGGTACGGAGGGCTGATCGGCGGAGCGATCGCGGTCATCCTCCTGATCCGGATCCGGAAGCTCCCGTTGCCACGCGTTGCGGACGCGGTCGCCCCCGGCCTCGCCCTCGGCTACGGCCTCGGAAGGATCGGCTGCTTTCTGGTCGGGGACGACTATGGCCGCCCGACCGAATCGTGGGTCGGGATCGCCTTTCCCAACGGAGCGCCGCCCACCACGGCCGGGGCGCTGCGGGATTTCGGCGCGAAGGTCGACCCGCTGCTTCCCGATTCCGCGATCCTCCGGGTTCATCCGACTCAGTTGTACGAGGTGGGTGCGGCGCTGCTCATATTTTTCATCCTCTGGAGCGCATCCAAGCGCCCGCACATCGCCGGCCGGGTGTTCGGCATTTTTCTCGTGTTGATGGGGATCGAGAGATTCATGGTCGAGATCGTTCGCGCCAAGGATGATCGTTTCCTCGGGCCGTTCACCGTGGCGCAGTTGATCAGCGTGGTGCTGATCGTCATCGGCATGGCCATCATCGCGCGCAAGAAGGGCGCGGCCGTCGAAGCGGGGTGAGTCGCCGATGAGCCGGTTCCGCTTTCTGACCGCCGGGGAGTCGCATGGGCCGGGCCTGACCGTGATCGTGACCGGCGTCCCCGCCGGGCTGCGGCTCGACCGGGATGAGATCGCAATTCAGATGCGGCGCAGGCAGCAGGGATACGGCCGCGGCGGCCGCATGGCGATCGAACGGGACGAGGCCGAGGTTCTCGCCGGGGTCCGCGGCGGTGAAACTCTCGGCTCACCGATCGCGATCCGCGTTCCGAACCGCGATTACGCGAACTGGCAGGCCGCGATGGATCCGTGGGATCTCGATGCCTCCGAGGCCGACAAGCGGCGACTGCATGCGCCGCGACCGGGCCACGCGGACCTGGCCGGCGGGATCAAGTTCGACCGCGGCGATCTGAGGGACATTCTCGAGCGCGCCTCGGCGCGCGAGACCGCGGCCCGTGTCGCGGCCGGCTCCATCGCGCGACAGCTCCTCTCGGCATTCGGGATCGACGTTCGATCCGGCGTTCTGTCACTCGGGGAAGTCGGTGACGCGGGGATGGAGGCCGGGTGGAGCGAGCTCGATTCGATCGACGACGCCTCGGAACTGCGTGCGGCGGACCCCTCCCTCGAGCCCGCGATGATCGCCGCGATCGACGCCGCGAAAGAAGCGGGTGACACTCTCGGAGGGACGATCCTGGCGATCGCGCGCGGAGTTCCGCCCGGCCTCGGCAGCCATGCCCAGTGGGACGAGAAGCTCGACGGCAGGATCGGCCAGGCGATGCTCTCGATTCCCGCGGTCAAGGGTGTTGGTATCGGGATGGGCTTCGGGGTCGCGCAGAGGCCGGGGTCGGAAGTTCACGACGCGATCCATCCGGATCTGGCGCGGCAGACGAACCGGGCGGGCGGCATCGAGGGTGGAATCACGAACGGCGAAGACGTGGTCGTCCGCGTGGCGATGAAGCCGATCGCGACGCTTCGCAAGGGCCTTCCGTCCGTCGATCTCGATTCGGGCGAGGCCCATCGTTCGCAGTGGGAGAGGAGCGACGTCACGGCAGTTCCCGCGTGCGGCGTGATTGCGGAGGCGATGCTCGCTCTCGTTCTGGCGGATGCGATGCGTGAGAAATTCGGCGGTGATTCGATGAACGAGATGGTTCGCAACTATGAGGCTTACCTCGAGTCGGTCCGCGGGTGGGCCGGCAGGAGGCGACGATGATCAGCAAAGTCCTGCTGCGCCAGGAGCAGTTCCCCGTGACCGACCACCTCGTCTACTTCAACCACGCCGCGGTTGGGCCGCTCTCGCAATCGACCTGCGCGGCGATGGAGCGACACGCGAGGGAGCAGCGTGATTTCGGGGCGTATCACTGGCGCGACTGGTACGCCGAGTACATCGATTTCCGCGAGGAAGCCGCAGCCCTGATCAACGGCGAGCCCCGCGAGATCTCGATTCTCAAGAACACCTCGGAGGGAATCTCCTTCGTCGCCAATGGGCTGCGATGGAAAGCCGGCGACAACGTCGTCACGACCGACATGGAGTTCCCTTCGAACTGGGCTCCATGGAAGCGTCTCGAAAGCCGCAGCGTCGAGTGCCGCGCGATCCGGACGGAGAATGGGCGCTTCGATCCGGTCGACGTCGAAAACCTGATCGACGACAGGACCCGGGTCGTGGCCCTCTCCTTCGTCGCGTTTCACAACGGATTCCGTCCCGACGTCGAGACCATCGGAACCATCTGCCGCGATCGCAACGTCCTTTTCTGTCTCGACGCGATCCAGGGGGTCGGCGCCATCCGGACCGACGTCAAGCGGTGGAACGTCGATTTTCTCGCCGCCGACGGGCACAAGTGGATGATGGGTCCGGAGGGAACGGCGATCTTCTTCTGCTCGGAGCGGGTCCGCGACCAGCTCGACGTCCTCGAGTCGGGATGGATGAATGTCGACCGCGGCGCGGCGATGATCGGTGCCGGGGTCGAGCTGCTGGGCGACGGCCGGCGGTTCGAGGCAGGGTCGATCAACACGAACGGCGTCTATGGGCTTCGCGCGGCGATCGCCCTTCTCCGCCACATCGGCCTCGAGGATGTCGAGCGCGAGGTCCTTCACATCACCGGCCGCCTCGGGCGGATGCTGGCCTCCATCGGCTGCACGGTGCGGAGTCCGATGCCGCCCGAGTCGGGAATCGTCTCGATCGAGCCTCCACAGGGAGTAGATATCGAGCGCCTCGCGCGCCTGGCCGGCGCCGGGGCCGAGCGCGATCCGCTCCGCCTCTGGCACCGATGGCTCGAGGTCAACCGGATCATCTGCTCGGCCCGGGAGAGGATGCTGCGCTTCTCGCCGCATTTCTACAACGACGACGACGATCTGGACGAGATCCGGGCCGCGTTCGACGAGGCCATGGGGTAGGAAGATCCGGTCATCCTTCGTCGGTTGCCAACACCCTCGAGTTCGACGACCACGTCCCGCGCCTCCTCAGGATAACGCAGTCACTTCTGCCTTCTGCCTTCTGACTTCTGCCTTGCTTCACATTGACCCTTCCGGTCGCCGTCCCGCATCATGGAGCGGATGCTCGATCCCCTCGGTCTGATCCTTCTGGCAGCAGCTCTGGCGGCCTCGGCCGCGGCTCTCTTCTTCGCGATCTCCGGCTCCCGGAGCAGGTCGGCGGCCGAGCGGGCCGTCGGCGAACGGGATGCCGCGCGGCACGAGCGCGAGCGCGTCGAGCGCACGGCCGAGGAGGTTCGCCAGCGGTCCGCAAGCGAGCTTGCCGCTCTGCGCGCGCGGCTCGAAGGTGAGCAGCAGGCGAGGGTGACCGCCGAAACGCGCTGTCAGGAGCTTCAGCAGCGCGCCGAGGAGACGATCCAGTTCGTCGAGCAGACGCGGAAGCAGCTCGAGGGGACCTACGCGCAACTCTCGCAGACGGCGCTCAAGGGTGCGGTCGAGCAGCTCCTCGACGTGGTGAAACCGCATCTGGACGGCAACCGCGACAACATCGTCTCGACGGTCGACCAGAAGAAGTCGGAGATCGAGAACCTCCTCACGCCGGTGCGGAAGATGCTGGACGATTACCAGGCCCAGCTCCATCGCTCGGAGAAGGAGCGGGTCGAGGCGTTCAGCGGGCTGACCGAGACGATCCGCCAGATGAACGAGACGAGCGCCTCCGCGCAGCGCGAGGCTTCTCGGCTCGCCACCGCGCTCCGGGCGCCGCAGGTGCGCGGGAGCTGGGGGGAGAACACGCTTCGGAACTGCGTCGAGCTGGCGGGGATGAGCGGATTCTGCGACTTCGAGTGGCAGTACTCGATCGAAGGCGAAGACAACCGGCGCCTACGCCCCGACATGATCGTCCGGCTTCCCGAGAACCGCGTGATTGCCGTCGACTCGAAGGCGCCCATCGACGCCTATCTCGCCGCCGCGGAAGAGTCGGACGAGAAGAGGAGGCGGGACTTTCTCACCCAGCACGCTGCGAACCTCCGCCGGCACATCGATTCGCTCAGCCGGAAGGATTACCAGGAGTACGTGCAGAAGTCGCTCGGGAAGAGCCTCAGTTTCACGATCCTCTTCATCTCGGGAGAGCACTTTCTCTCGTCGGCAATGATCACGGACGCCACGATCTTCGAATATGCCGCTTCGAAGAACATCGTGCTCGCCTCGCCGACGATCCTCGTTCCGCTGCTGAAGGCACTCAATTCGGGGTGGAAGGCGGAGGAGCTCGAGGAAAACGCGCAGAAGTCGATCGAGCTGGCGGCCGAGCTCTATTCGAGGTTCCTCAAGGTGTTCGAGCACATCCAGGGCGTGGGGAAATCGCTCAACCAGGCGGTCTCGAAGTACAACGAAGCGATGCGGTCGATCGACTCGCGCCTGGTTCCGTCGGCGCGTCAGCTCGAGGAGCGGATCGACGCCCGGCGCACCATGGATGAAACGCAGAAGATCGACAGGCTTGCGCTCGAGGCCGCCAAGGTCGAGGTGCTCGAAAGCCTCAGCCGGCTCGCCGGCGAGGACGACGACGAGTCGATCTGAGGAAGACGGCAAGAATTTCTCTTCTGAGGGCTCCGTTCGATCACTCATGAGAAACAACCGCGCATGGATCGTCCTGGCGATCGCGATCGTGCTGATGCTCGCGGGCGTGGTTGCGACCGGCAGGTGGATGGTCCGCACGACCGCGCGCGCTGCCCATGCGGCCATCGACAGGGTCATCGCGCCGCGGGAAAAGCAGGTCGATCTCGGAGCGCTCGTGATGCGCGTTCGCGAGCTGAGCCGGCTCGAGACCGCCTCGATGCGCGTCATGCACGTCTCGACGATCCGTCAGTCGCACGGAATGATTCCCGATACCTTCGCCGGCGACGAGATGACCTTCCTCGCGGTCGGCGACGTCATCGCCGGGATCGATCTCTCCCGCCTCAGTCGGGACGACGTACGGGTCGACGCCGACGGAACCATCGTTTTGCGTCTCCCTCCTTCCGAGCTTCTCATCAGCCGCCTCGACAACGACCAGTCGCGCGTCATGACCCGGGAGACCGGCTTTCTCCGGCGGAGCGATCCGCAGCTCGAAGGGCGCGTGCGCGCGCACGCCGAGCGCTCGATCCGGAAGGAAGCGCTCGACAAAGGAATCCTGCGGACGGCCGACACGAACGCCCAGAGCAAGCTCGGGGAGTTCCTCATCACCCTCGGTTTCGAGAAGGTGCGGTTCGAACAGTCGCACCCCGCGTTCCGCGGCTGAAAAAGTGGCCGGGGCTTTCCAGCCCCGGCTCGCGCCACGAAGGGGGTTCGAGCAGGCAGGCCAGAAGCTCCGTCACCGAGACCGATCCGTTCGATGCGCAGAAACCGCGTTTCGTGTGGGCTCCAGACTCTTCGCTTCGTG
>JBHEOL010000361.1:0-5536 GCA_046261635.1 Thermoanaerobaculia bacterium
GGGGCGGGGGGCAGGGGACAGGAGGCGGGGAAGTCCGGCGCGGGGGGGGCCCCTGTCCCCCGCCCCCTGCCTCCTGTCCCCATGTTCTCCTCTCGCGAATCGTACCCGCGTGCGGGTCTTGAATCGACATCCGAGTCGGGCGCGGTTCTTTTACTCAGATGGGAAGACGGGATACCCTCGCCCCTCGCCCCTCGCCCCTCGCCCCTCGTCCCTCCTCGCGCGTGACCGGAGTCACCCCGCCGGGTGACTTCTCTCCTTTGCCCGCTCTGGCCCGCTCCCTAGAGTGGATGCGATGGCCCGCAGACCGGCGAACGCACCCTCTCTCGCCTCCTCCGGATTCCGCGGCCCCTCGCAACGGATCGACAGATCACAGCCGGAGGTATGAAGTGCCGAAGGAACGACCGAAACCATTCGTCCTGGCCGACTACTGCAAAGGGTGCGGCCGTTGTATCGACGCCTGTGCCAAGGATTGCATCGTCGCGGGCCACGAAATCAACCCTCTGACGGGCCTGGTCCCGATCGAGCTGCGACTCGACCAGTGCAACGGTTGCGGGCTCTGCATCGACGCCTGCCCCGAGCCGTACGGGCTGCAGCCCACTCCCGAGGGTGGGGAAGGGGAGCTGCAGGACCCCGAGAAGCTGTTCGGGCCGCGCCGGAGTGACGCTCCTGAGCCGTACGACATCCCGGACGAACTGGTTCCGCTTCCGAAATTGGAGCCTCTCGTCATCAAGGGGACCTACGCCTCCTCGATCGGTGCGCTCCTGGCCGGCTGCCGTCACTTCTACGGCTATCCGATCACTCCGTCGACGGAAGGGGCAGAGCTGATGGCGAAGCTGCTGCCGAAGCTGGACGGCGTGTTCATGCAGGCGGTCAGCGAGGTCGCGACCGTGAACCACATGTACGGCGCCGGCGGCGCCGGCGTTCGGTCGATGACGTTCACCTCCTCGCCGGGCTTCAGCCTGATGCTCGAGGGAATCTCGTACATGATCGGCTCGGAAGTTCCGGGCGTGTTCGTCAACATCATGCGCGGCGGGCCGGGGCTCGGGAACATCGCTCCCGAGCAGGCCGACATCAAGCTAGCGTGCCGTGGCCTGGGTCACGGGAACACCCATGCAATCGTGCTCGCCCCGTCGACGCCGCAGGAAATGCTCGACCTGACGATGCTCGCGTTCGAGCTGGCCTTCAAGTACCGGAACCCCGTGATCATCCTCGGCGACGGTTTCCTCGGGCAGATGACGGGACGGGTCGATCTGCCGGAGGCGATGGTGAAGCCGGGACTCCCGGCCTGGGCCGTCTGGGGCGACCGGATGCATCGCCGGAATCTGATCAGCTCGATCTATCTGGGCGAGGCGGATCTGGAGAGGCACAACCTTCACCTGATCGAAAAGTACGACCGGATGACGGCGACCGAACAGCGCGCCGACCTCTATCAGACCGAGGACGCCGAAGTTCTCATCGTCGCCTGCAATACGCCGGCTCGAACCGCGAAGGGAGCGGTCGAGGAGCTCCGTCGCGAGGGGATCAAGGCGGGGCTGTTCCGTCCGATCACGGTCTGGCCGTTCCCGATCGACCTTCTGCGCCAGCCGCTTCAGAAGGCGCGGCGAATCGTGGTCGTCGAGGCGAGCCACGGACAGCTCGAGGATGAGCTCCGACTCGCCCTCAGTCACGCCGGATTCCGCAACCACCCGCCGATCGAGTCGGTGCGTCACTACGGCGGCGTCCTGCCGCAGATGGACGAAGTCATCATGCAGGTGACGGCAGGGGAAGGGGTGTACGCATGAGCAGCGTCTTTTATCCGACCTTCGAGCGTCACGCGCACGCAGAAGGAATCAAGGCACATTCGACCCACTACTGCCCGGGCTGCGGACACGGGCTCGCGCACAAGTTCCTCGCCGAAGCAATCGAGGATCTCGGCGTGCAGGACCGGACGGTCGCGATCTCGCCCGTCGGCTGCAGCGTCTTCCTCTTCTACTACTTCGACGTCGGGAACTCGCAGGCGGCGCACGGACGCGCTCCGGCGGTCGCCATCGGCCACAAGCTGGCGAACCCGAACTCGATCGTCATCAGTTACCAGGGGGACGGCGATCTCGCCTCGATCGGTCTCGCCGAGATCATGCATGCGGCGCAGACCGGCATTCCGATCACGGTCCTCTTCGTCAATAACGCGATCTACGGCATGACCGGCGGCCAGATGGCGCCGACGTCCCTGATGGGGATGGAGACTTCGACCAGTCCCTTCGGACGGAATCGGATGATGGGGCAGCCGCTGCGGATGGCCGAGTTGATCGCGCAGATGGACGCGCCTGTGTACGTCGAGCGGGTGGCGCTCTTCTCTCCCAAGTACCGGGTCAAGGCGAAGAAGGCGATCCACAAGGCATTGAAGAACCAGGTCGAGAACCGTGGATTCTCGTTCGTCGAGATCCTCGCGGAGTGCCCGACGCACCTGCATCTCACCCCGGAGGAGTCGGAGAAGTGGGTCGAGGAGAACATGATCCCGATCTTCCCGCTGGGCGTGAAGAAGGACGAAGAGACCGAGCCGTGGTTCGACCTTCCCGCGCCGAGTTTCGACGCCGGGAAGTTCCAGGAGACGATCGGCGGCACGGCGGAGCCGGCTCCGCGCTTCTGCGACGGATTTCCCTCCCACATCGCGCCGAAGGACATCTCGCTGAAGCTGGCCGGAGCCGGCGGCGACGGCGCACAGACGGCGGCGATGCTGATTGCGAAGGTCGGGATCAACGAGGGGTTCGATGCGACTCACATCCCGAGCTACGGTCCGGAGTCGCGAGGAGGAACCTCGTACGCCGACGTCCACGTCGCGGAAGAGGAAGTGCTGTCTCCCTCCTCACCGAAACCGCAGATCCTGATCGCCTTCAACGCACCGAGTCTGGCCAAGTTCGGCCCGACGGTCGCGCCGGGCGGCACGGTCATCTTCGACAGCTCGGTCGTGTCGGAGCCGCCCGCCGTCGCCGAGGGCGTGCGCCTTCTCGGAGTCCCCTTCACGGAGATCGCGATGGAGCTCGGAAATAAAGTCGTCAAGAACATCGTCGCACTGGGCGCGCTTCAGGCGGCGACGCAGATCTTTCCCGCGGAGTCCCTGCTCAACGGGGTGAGGGAAGCGCTGCGTGAAAAGGCCGCGCTGATCCCGCTCAACGAACAGGCGTTCGAAGCGGGACGGTGTTCGATCACTGAACGAAGCTGAAAGCCGGCGTCCCGATGGGGCGCCTGAAAGGAGCTGGCGATGATGCGAACGATGATCGAACAGCCGATCAACGATGAGGAGCGCGAGCTTCTCTCCTTGTGGCGCGAGATCGCCGACGGACCGATGCAGCGCCGGGTGAAGGGGATCGTGATGGAGCTCGTCTCGTTCGCCCGCGACCCGCACTGCGACGAGATGCAGGGAGACGGCGTCCCCTGCCCGGACGCGAAGAACCAGTGCGACAACTGCTGGCGGATCGTCGAAATCCTCCGGCAGTTCGAGCTGCGCATGCCGCAGCCGCAGGCCGTTCTTCCCGCGCAGGCCGGCTCCGAGGAAGAAATCGAAAACCAGGCCTGGTGACCCGATCCGGGCTTTTCCCCGCGAGGAGCTCGTCTCCAGCGGTGCTTCAAGGAGGATTGTGATGAGCCCCCGTCGGACCCGAATTCTCATTCTCGGCGCAGCAGGCCGGGATTTCCACAACTTCAATACCGTTTACCGGAACGATCCCACGGTCGAGGTCGTCGCTTTCACGGCAACTCAGATTCCCGGAATCGACGATCGCCGATACCCCCCGGGCCTCGCAGGACCCTACTATCCGGACGGCATCCCGATCGTCCCCGAAGAGTCGCTGAAGGCGATGATCATGAGCGAGGAGATCGACGCCTGCGTCTTCTCCTACTCCGATGTGTCGCACGAGCAGGTCATGCACCTGGCCTCGCTCTGCGTCGGCGCGGGAGCCGATTTCCAGCTCCTGAGCGCCGCGCGGACGATGATTCCGTCGAAGCTGCCGGTCATCGCGATTACCGCCGTGCGCACGGGCGCGGGCAAGAGCCAGACGACCCGCTACGTCTCGCGGATTCTCCGCATGCTCGGGCGGACGACGGTCGCGATCCGGCATCCCATGCCCTACGGAAACCTCGCCCTCCAGGAGACTCAGCGGTTCGTCGGCTATCCCGACCTCGATGCCCACGACTGCACCATCGAGGAGAGGGAGGAGTACGAGCCGCATCTCGACAATGGCTTCGTCGTCTACGCCGGAGTCGATTACGGACGGATTCTGGCTCTCGCCGAGCAGGAAGCGGACGTGATTCTGTGGGATGGCGGAAACAACGATCTCCCGTTCTACAAGCCGTCGCTCCACATCTGCATCGCCGATCCCCATCGGCCGGGACACGAGACGAAGTACTGGCCGGGGGAAGCGAATTTCCGGATGGCCGACCTCATCATCATCAACAAGTGCGACACTGCCGACGAGGCGAGCATCCAGGCGATCGAAGAAGCGGCCGCGGTCCTGAATCCGAATGCCAGGGTCGTCAGGGCGGCCTCGCCGGTGACCTGCGAGTCGCCGGAGCTGGTGCGCGGCAAACGCGCCCTGGTCATCGAAGACGGCCCAACCCTGACCCACGGCGGCATGACCTACGGTGCGGGGGCGGTCGCGGCCAGAGACCTCGGGGCCACGCTCGTCGACCCGGTGCCCGGAGCGGTCGGTTCGATTCGGGCGACCTACGAGAAGTATCCGAATGCCCGAGCGATCCTTCCCGCGATGGGCTACGGTGCCGAGCAGATCGCCGAGCTCGAGGAAACCATCCGCAACACCGACTGCGACGTGGTCGTGGTCGGTACTCCGATCGACCTGACCCGCGTTCTCAAGATCGACAAGCCCGCCGTGCGGGTGCGCTACGAGCTCGAGGAGATGGGCGGAGGGAGCGAGATCGAGAAGGCCGTGACGGAAATCGCGGCAATTCCGGCGCTGGCGTGAAATAGGACTTCTAGGACGAATAGGACAAATTGGACGAATGGGACATAGGACATAGGACCGATTAGTCCTATGTCCTATCGGTCCTATTTGTCCTATTCGTCCTAGAAGTCCTATTCCGCGGCCCTCCGTGCCATTTCACGGAGTTCCCTCACGCCTTCGCCGTCGAGGCGGTCGAGCTCGCGAATCACGAGCCTGGGGTCGACGTCCTTCGTCCAGTAGGAGCGTGCCAGCTGCTCGGCGAAGGTGCCGACGAGCGCAGCCAGCCGGTACGACTCGGAGGAGCCTCTCCAGTTGTTGGCGAGATCGCTCATCCGGATCGGGTGGGTGACCTCGATGACCTCATTGTCGGAGTCGACATCCTTGTAGCGGAGATGCACGGTCCCGATGCGATCGCGCCCCGAAGCCCGCGGACTCAGTTTGATCTCGTAGAGGGCGGTCACCGAGTGTCCCGCGCCGATCTCACCCGCGTCGACCGTGTCGTCCCGGAATCGGTTGTCGGCGATGTCGCGGTTCTCGTAGCCGATCAGACGGTAACGCTCGACGACCCGCGGGGCGAACTCGACCTGGACCTTGGCGTCACG
>JBHEOL010000371.1:0-6035 GCA_046261635.1 Thermoanaerobaculia bacterium
GTTCAACTACAAGCTTCCAGACGAGCTCGAGAGGATCATTCGAAAGTGCCTCGAGAAAGACCCGGAGCGGCGCTATCAGTCGGCCGGCGAACTGCTCGTCGACCTGCGGAATGTGGCGCGCGACCTGGCCTCGCAGATTCCACTAGGCATGGACAGTCCCTCCAGGAAAAGGAATCGGAGGAGTCGGATCGCTTGGACCGCCGGTATTTCCATTCTGCTGGTCGCATTCCTGGTCGAATGGGAGCAGGACCGAGCCCCGAGCGTGGCTTTTCCCGCGGTCGAGTCGGTTGCGGTCTTCCCTTTCGCGATCGAAGGGGGGGGGGAGAGCGAGGAGTACTTCGCCGCCGGACTGACCGAAAACGTGATTTCGGCCCTTTCACTGTTTCCGGAGCTTCGGGTGACCAGTCGCAGTACCGTTTTCAATCTCGACCGGACAGCGGAGTCACCACTCGAATGGGCCCGCAGGCTGAGGGTCGATGCTTTCGTTACCGCCGTAGCTCGGCAGGATGGAAGTTCGCTGGTCACGACCGCGGAGCTGGTGAGAACCCGCGATGGCAGCCTGATCTCGATGGAGAGATTCACCCGGCCGATTACCGAGAGCGGGTTCGTCCATCGCGACATCGTGCGGATGGTTGCCGCTGGTCTCGAAATGCCCGGCATGGAGAAGGACCTCGCGCGCTACGGGACGCTCGACTCCGAAGCTTACCGACTCTATTTGGAAGGGTTTCACCATTGGCAGCAGCGCTCGGACGTCGGGCTCCGACGAGCGATCGATCTCTTCGAAGAAGCCGTCAGGCTCGATCCCGAGTTCGCTCCCGCGTGGGCGGGGCTGGCCAACAGTTACTCGGTTCTGGAACGCTATTCCGGGATACCGGGAGCGGAAGTGAAGCTCAAGGCTCGCGCCGCAACCAAACGAGCGCTGAGACTGGATGACCGTCTGCCGGAGGCGCACGTCGCCCATGCCTCGTACCAGGAAACCTTCGACTGGGATTGGAAGGGAGCTGAGGAGGCGTACCGCAAAGCGATCGAGCTCGGGGGAAGTCACTCGACCGCATATCACTGGAAGGCGATGCTCCTCACCCGGCTCGGGCGCCATCAGGAGGCAATCGAAGATATCGCAATGGCGCGGCGACTGGACCCGATGAATGCACTGGTCGCAGCCGCGGCGGGAAACGTCCACTACTACGCCGGAAACTACGGGAGATCGGAGGAGGAATGTGTCGCGGCCCTGGCGCTCGACCCATCCTCCAGCCTGGCCCGAGTCCAGCTCGGCCTGTCGCTGACGTTTGGTGGAAATCCCCAGCGCGGCATCGAGGAACTCCAGGCAGCTGTGAAGGAGACCGCGGGAAAACCAACAATTCATCTACAGGCAATGGCGGCACTGGCAGTGAGCCACGCCGCCGCCGGCGAGGAGGCCGAGGCACGCCGGATCGCAGCACGACTCGAGCAGTTGCCGCGAGCGTCGCTCTTCGGGTACGGGATAGCGGCCATCCATGCGATGCTCGGCGACCACGAGGCGGCGTTTCTCTGGCTCGACCGCGCGCTCGAGGCCTCGAGCTTCTGGCTGAGTCTTCTCGGCGTGGAGCCCGCATTCGCGTCGCTTCGCTCCGATCCCCGTTTCGAGCTGATGCTCGAGAACGTCGGTCTTCCGCCCGGCGAGGCATTCGCGGGGGAGAATCGTGAGTGACTCCGAGCCTGCGGCGGAGATCAGCAGGCGCGATTTCTTCGCGGCCTGCTCGATCCTCGCGGCCAGCCTGGCGGCCTGCTCGACTCTCACCGACCGTACGAGGGTCGCGGCGGCATTCATCGTCGATCCTCCCGCGGACGAGTACATGCCGGCGCTCCGCGACCTCATTCGAATCCTCCTCCCCTTCGATCGCGGGGAGTTTCCGCTCACCCCCGCCCAGGTCGAGACGCGGTTGCTCCGTCTCTTCCCACTCGAGAAGGAGCGCCGGTTTCTCGGCCTCCAGCGCACGTTGGTCTTTTTCAACCAGCTCGATCTCGTCCCCCACACGGCCCAGGTGTTGATCGAAGAGGAGCGAAAGGCCGCCGACGTCCCCGCCCGTCTCGGCAGGAGGGAGTTCCGGCAAGTGATCCGCCAGAAAGTCGTCCGGGAAACGGCCCTGTTCTCCCGGTTCGTCGAAGGGCTGGAGCCAGAGGCGCGCTACTTCACAGCCCTGCCTCGGGAGCGGCAGAGGGAGTACTTCGAGATGTGGCGTGAGAGCGAGCTCCTGATCAAGCGCGAGTTCGCGGGTGGTCTCCGATACCTCGTCATGGTCACCGCCTACTCGGACGATCGAGTCTGGCCCGCGCTCGGCTATGACGGGCCGCTGATTCGGGCGCCGAGGACGGATTGATGGCGATCGAGCGATGCGACGTCGCGATCATCGGGTCGGGTGCGGCAGGCGGTGTTCTGGCGGCAACTCTGGCCGAACTGACCGACCTGAAAATTGTCGTGCTCGAGAAGGGGCCCTTCCTGGGCAGCGAGGGGTTCAATCAACGCGAGCTCGACATGCACCGCCTCCTGCAGGCCGAACAGGGGAGACGGACTACGGCGGACGGGGCCATTCCTGTCAGGGGAGGGGAATGCGTTGGGGGTGGAACGACGATTAACTATGCGCTCGCTCTCGATCCTCTGCCCGCGGTCTGGAAAGAATGGAGGGACGCGTACGGTATCGAGGGCTTTTCGTTCGATCCCGTGGCGAGCGACTACGGAATCGCCGGCCTCAACATGCCGGCAGCGTTGAGTGAAGTAAAATCGCGTCTGGGGGTCGCGGCCGCCCCCGATGCGTGGGTCAACGACAACAACCGCGTTTTCGAGCGCGGGTGCAGGGCACTTGGAATCGCGACCCGACGCTTCCCTCTCAACATTCGAGACTGCCTCGGCTGCGGTTATTGCGGCCAGGGATGTGCCTATGATCGGAAGCAGTCGATCGGCAACACCTATCTCGCCGATGCCCTCGCCAACGGCGTGAGGCTGATTCACCACTGCGAAGTCGAGCGGATCGAAGTCGACATGAGAGGGCGCGCCACCGGCGTGCTGGCCACGGTCAGTCCGACGCGAAGAGAGTCGCGCGCGAATTCGGCGGAGCCGGGCCCGCTGCGGATTCAAGCACAGCTCGTCGTTGTGGCCGCGGGAGCCATTGCCACTCCCGAGATACTCTACCGTTCCAATCACCCCGACCCGCATCGCCGGATCGGTCGGGGCCTTGTTCTTCATCCGGCAGTTCCGATCATTGCTCTTCTGGATCATCCGATCGAGAACTATCGGGGCACCCCGGGAACCGTTTACAGCGACCATTTCTACGGCTCGGACGGTTTCTACCTCGAGTGTCTATTCTCGCATCCAGTCTACGGAGCGATCGTCATGCCGGGGTACGGGGATGATCACTTCGACCTGCTTCGGTCTCTCCCGCGAATCGCTGGCTGCGGTGCGATGCTGATCGACTCCGTCGAGGATGCGAACCGGGTGGAAGTGACACCCGCCGGGTACCGGATTCACTACCGCCTCACGGAGGCCGACCGGGACCGCTTGCGCACCGCCTGTCGAATCGGCGTCGACGTGATGCTCGCCGCAGGTGCCAGTGAAGTCCTGCTCCCTTCGCAGGAGTCGATCGGGCCGATGCGGAAAGCGCGATTCCGATCGCCCGGGGACTCGCAGGCATGCAGGGAGCTCCAGTTCGTCCCGCATCGGACCACAGTGACTTCGGCGCACTGTCAGGCGAGCACGAAAATGAGCCGCGATCCACACCAGGCCGTGGCAGACGGGCGGGGGGAATCCCACTTCATCGAGAATCTCGTCATCTGTGACTCGTCGTCATTTCCAGAATCCTGCGGCACCAATCCCATGCTCTCGATCATGACGATGGCGCGTTACCAGGGACGCAGAATCGCGGCGGAGTGGGACAGACGCTATGAGGGACGTACGTGACCTGCACCTCCATCCGCCTGGGGGCGAGGATCGCTGCTGCGGTCCTGGCGCTCTCACTCATGCCGTCTCCCGCGTCGGGACAGGTCGAAGGGTTGACGGCGGCTGCTTTGATCGAGCCGGATCTCTTACCCGTCCCTGTGGTCCAGTACGTGCGCGTAGAGTCTTCCGAGCAGCTGTGGAGACTTTCGATGACCGGGCTCACCTTCGGGTTCGAACACCAGAGGCCAGTACGCCCGAGGGTGCGCCTCGTACTGTCGACCGAGATCACGCCAGCCCGTGCGAATGCGAGCGATCGTCTCTATGAATGGGGCCGGAGCGCCGACTCGTCTGAGTTCGAGAATCGATTGTTCGATCTTCGACTCGGATTCGACTACGAGATGTCCGAGCAGTGGACTACGGCGGTTCGTCTGATCGGGATGGCCAATCGCGTCCACGATCTCTCTCCAGACCTCCAGACGTATTGGAGCAACCCGTATTCCGGTCTGTCGATCGGGCAGTCTTTCGAGAGGCGGACAGCCTCCGATCCTTTTCGCGGGACTTTCGAAGGCGTGCGGGCGCGCGCTGACGCTGAGATCTACCTGGGACAGGGGACTGAGACGTGGGCCCGAACTCGTCTGTCAGGCGAGCATGCCAGGAAGTACGGGCGGGTCCGGGTCAGTGAATCGGGTACGCTTTTCCACGGTGAGAACCTGAATGTCGTAAATCGCTTTCTTGTGGGCAGCTCGTGGAGAGTCCCGGGAATTCACCCCCTGTACGGTTTCCGGTATGCCGAGTTCCGGATCGACCATGGAGTGGCTCTCAACGCGGCGGTCGATTACGAGCTGACCGATCGGATGGATATCGGCCTGCGAGCGAGCTATCTCGCCGGGGGGTTCGAGAAAACGAAGGTGAGGGCGCAAGGAGTTGGGCTGGAACTAGGCACAACCATACGGGGAATCGGAGTCACTCTGGGAGCGGCCGTGCCGAGCCAGCGCGGCGCGCTCGAGGATGAAATGACTTTCTACGCCATGCTGAGCACGGCCGTGTTCCTCGATGTCGCCGACGTACTGGATGACCTCGCGGGGTCTGTCCGTCGCGCAGCCGGACATTGACGAAGGTGTTCGCTTCGCCAGGTTCACATCGTCGACCCAGGCAAGCTTGGCCACGGCGGAACCAACGGTCTTCGCAGCGCGCGACCGTCGGCTGGTTTCCGTCGAGGAATCCGAATGTTGCTCAGCGCCGGTTGCGCAGCGACTGCAGATCGCGCTCGATGGCTGCCTCTTCCATTTTCGTGTCGGAGTAGCGCTCCTGCAGTTTACCGATGACCCGGTCGCGCCTTCCTTCCATGTAGGTCAGGTCATCGTCGGTCAGTTTTCCCCACTTCTCTTTGACCGCTCCCTTGAACTGATTCCAGTTTCCCTCGACTTCACTCCAGATCGATTCCTCGCGATCGGTGCGTCCTGCCGGGTTGCTGTCCATGTCATTTCCTCCGTCTGAATTTGATTGCGTTCAGGGTCCTGTAACTGCAATCGGGATGCCCCGAAACACAACCGATCGGACGGATGGACGCTGCCTTGCGCATGGGATCGGTGGCTAGCGCGGAAGTGTGCGGATGACCTCGGCGAGCACCTTTTGTCCCTTCTCGCGATCTTCTTCCTTTTCGCTGCGCAGAAGGGTCTCGGCTTCGCGAACGCGCGCGATCACCGTCGCGAAGGGTGTCACGTCGATTCCGGGGAAGAGCCTTTGCTCGAGGCGCGCGATCTCGAGGTCGAGCGCCACTGGATCGGTCGAGTAGTTGAGGCGGGTAAGCGCGCGGATGCCTTCCGCATTCGGATTCATCGGGTCGTCCTCGGCCACCGCCTGGCGGAAATGCACCTCGACCAGGGCATCGCCGACGAACTGCGAGCGCGTTGCCGTCTCGACCTCCACCTCGGCGCGGTCCGCAATCACGCCGAGATCGAACGTGCGCGAGTTATCCGGCTGGAGCCAGGCGTCGACCGTGCGCTCCATCGTCTCCATCCGTCCATCGCTCCAGTAGCGGATGCGGACGTGGCCGACCCACACCTCGTTGTTCGCGCGAACGAGCGAACGCTTGCGAGGAACGACGATGCGGACCGAGTAGGGG
>JBHEOL010000373.1:0-4162 GCA_046261635.1 Thermoanaerobaculia bacterium
GCTTCGGAACTCTGCGATAGGCGGGCGTCAGCGGAGCCAGCCCGGAAGGGCTCCCGCACGGCGCGCATCTTCCTGAAGATCCGCCCACGCCCGCTCCGCTGCGCCGATCGCCTCTCGCGCGCCGTCCATCTGGCTCCGCGCCAGCTCCAGCTGCAGGATCTGCGCGCTCATCTGATCGCCGCCGTAACCCATCGAGGAGAGGGTGAGGATCTCGTCCTGGAGGCGGCGCTCCCGTGCCTGAAGCGCCGCGAGATTCTCGCGCGCCATGGTGAGCGCTTCCCGTCGCGCCCTGGCTCGCTCGCGCCAGCGCTCGGCCTGCACCTCGTCAGCCTCCCGTTTCCGCGCGGATCGCTCGAGCTCTTCTTCCAGCCCCTCGGGGGTCAGCGACTTCGGGACCGGCGCGGCCTTTCCCCCCCGGTTTCGCGAGAGCTCTTCGAGCAGTCTTCGTTTCTCCTCTTCGGAAACCCGGATCTCACGCCTAGCCGGCGGCTCGGCTGCCGTTTCGGGGCTCTCACCATCCGCCGCGCCATCCTCCGGAGTCTTCGGCTCCGCCGCGCGCGCCATCGCCTCGAGATCAACCTCTTCGATCGGAATCGAGTAGAGCCTCCCGGAGGGGGTGACAAAGACGAGGCGGTTTCCATCTTCGCGCACTTCTCCCCGCACCGGGATTGCCTGGCCCGAGCGGAGGAGAATCTGTTCCGGGGCGCCGGGGAAAAGAGCCGCGAGAAGAATCAGGAATGCGAGCCGCATGACCACCCACAACCCCATCGGTGACTCGGTTCATCCCCGGGGGGGGAGTCCGTGACAGGCGCGGGCGCCGCTTTCGGTATACTCACGGCGCGCAGGAACGGGTGTCCGGACGGCGCGAAAAGAGAAACCTCATGATGATGACCTTCGAATCCGGAAGTGATCGACCCGGGCGGATCCGGCGCGCAGCCCGCGACAGCCATGGGTAGTACGGTCTCCTCCGGACAATGGCTCCTGCTCGCCTTCGGCTGCGGGGTCTTTTATCTGATCTTCGATGCGGCGCGGCATTTCGTCTTCCAGCTCGGGCCGGTGAGGCTGCGGAGCTGGAGGGAATCGTCCGAGGGTGGATTCGAAGGGCGCTGGTTCCGCTATGACTCGGTCGAGTTCTCGCTGATCAGCGGAGCGGTTCTGCAACTCGGGCTCGTCGCCGCGATCGGCTGCACGGTGGCCTCGCTCTGGCCCAGTGGTGGACTCTACGCGACCGGTCGGGCGATGGCGCTCTGGGCAGTGATCGTCGTGGTCTGGAAGTTCGTGCTGGCCTTCGTTCCCGATCACCTCGCCGAGACGATTCTCCGGGGGATTCTCCCCCTCGGGCACGCGACGTATTACCTGCTCTGGCCGGTGCTGGCCCCCCTTTCGAAGCTCTACTCCCATATCGCCGAAAGGCGCGAAGAGGGAGAGGACGAGGAAGAGGCGACCGAACAGGAAGTCCAGGCCTACATCGACGTCGGCGAGGAAGAGGGGATTTTCGAGGAGGGGGAGGGGCGTCTGGTGCAGCTGATCGTCGACTTCGGCGACCGGCTCGCGCGTGAGGTGATGACGCCGCGGGTGGACATTCTCGCCTTCGAGGCGTCGCAGCCGCTGGAGGAGCTCGCGAACCTCTTTTCCGAGTCGAAATACTCTCGGATCCCGATCTACGAGCAGAACATCGACCAGATCCTGGGGATCATCCACGTGAAGGACGTCTTCGAGGCGTTCCTCCGCGGCGAGAAGAAGGCGATCCGGGACCTGGTGTTTCCCGCCTTGTTCATTCCGGAATCGAAGAAAGTGGTCGAGCTTCTTCGGGAGTTTCAGCTCGAGCACCAGCAGATCGCGATCGTCCATGACGAGTTCGGCGGCACGGCCGGGCTCATCACGATCGAGGATCTGATCGAGGAGATCGTCGGCGAGATCGCGGACGAGCACGAGGAAGACGAAGAAGTCTCGATGGTTCAGATCGACGACGAGGTCTATCTCGTCAATGGGCTGTTGCGCGTGGAGAAGCTCGAGGACTTGTTCGGGATCGATGCGACCGGCGAGGGATATGAAACAGTCGGCGGGTTGATCTTCACCCGGATGGGACGGGTTCCGAGGGGCGGGGAGGTCCTGCGGACCTCAGGCCTTCTGTTCGAGGTCGAGCGTGCGGACCGGAAGCGGATCTACAGGGTGAAAGTGGCGCGGGATCCGGAATGGGACCCGAACGAGCAGGAAGAGGAGCACGCGCGCAATGGACGCCAGGAACGAGCCCGAAGCTCACAACACTGAGAAACCAGCCGGGGAGCCGAAATTCGGAATCGTGGCGCTGATCGGGCGCCCCAACGCGGGAAAATCAACCCTGCTGAACCGGCTTTTGGGGCAGAAGGTCTCGATCGTCTCCGACAAGCCGCAGACCACCCGGAACCGGATCGTCGGCATCCTGAACGAGCCGCGCGGGCAGATCGCGCTTCTCGACACCCCCGGGATTCACAAGCCGCTGCATCGGATGAACGTCCGGATGATGGACCACGTCCGATCGGCGTTTGCCGAAGCCGACGTGATCGCCGCGATCGTCGACGCGACCGAAGACTTCGGCCATGGGGATCAGTTCGTGGTCGACATGCTGGCGGGGACGGAGACCCCGCGCCTGCTCCTGCTGAACAAGATCGACCGGATCAAGAAACATCATCTTCTCCCGAAGCTCTCCATGTACAACGACCTCGGTCATTTCCGGGAATTGGTGCCGATTTCAGCCGAAACGGGAGACGGTGTGGAGAGGCTGGTCGATCTCCTGTTCGAGTTCCTGCCCGAGGGGCCGGCGCGGTATCCGGCCGACGATTACACCACGCAGCCTGAACGGTTTTTCGCGGCCGAAATCGTCCGCGAGAAGCTGCTCCACCATACCCGGGATGAGCTTCCTTACACGACTGCCGTGGCGGTGGACCGCTGGGAGGAGGAGGAATCCCGGAATCTATTGAAGATTTACGCGACGATCGTCGTCGAACGCGATACCCAGAAAAAGATCGTCATCGGGAAGGGTGGATCGATGATCCGGACGATTGGCGAGGAGGCCCGCAAGGAGCTGGAATCGGTGCTGGGTACGCGAATCTGGCTCGATCTGCACGTAGCCGTACGCGAGCTCTGGCGCGAGGATGAACGATTTCTGGGCGATCTCGAGTGGCCGCTGGGGTGACCGAATTCCCGCAAGATGTGCGAAATCTGCAAAAAAGGGGTTCGCAAAGCCGCGCGCGTTGATTAACATAGCCCCCTAAGTTCAGTCTTTTCCGCACAACCTAGGAGGTCGCATGGGTAATCCGCGTGCAATTCGCACTGTTTTCTTCATTGCATTATTCGCGGTCTGCAGTTTCGCGCTCATGGCGCAGCAGACCGGCAGCATCAGCGGCAGAGTCACCACGGGCGACGGCGATCCGCTGCCGGGCGTGACGATCGAAGCCCGGTCGAACGTGCTGCCTCAGGTGCGCGTTTCGGCGACGCAGTCGAACGGCGATTACCGGCTGCCGGCTCTTCCGCCGGGAAGCTACACGGTGAGCTTCAGCCTCGCCGGGATGCAGGCGCAGACTCGCAACGTGCAGGTCAATCTCGGCCAGGATGCGACGGTGAACGTCCGCATGGCGCTCGAAGCACTGGCCGAGACGATTACGGTCACGGCGTCATCCTCGCTGATCGACCCGACATCGACGGCGATCACGAGCGCAGTCGACGAGGAAGTCATCGACCTCGTTCCCACCGGTCAGGAGTACCGTGACCTGCTGAAGCTCGCTCCTGCAGTGCAGTACACCGAGGACGCGATCCGAGGCCCGAGCGCAGGCGGAAGCGGCCAGGACAACGTCTATCAGTTCGACGGAGTGAACGTCTCCCTTCCCCTGTATGGAACGCTTTCGGCCGAGCCGTCTTCACACGACATCGACCAGGTCTCGGTGCTGAAGGGCGGCGCGAAAGCGGTCGACTTCAACCGCTCCGCGGGATTCACCATCGATTCGGTCAGTAAGTCGGGAACCAATGAGTGGTCTGGATCGGTGCAGTACCAGATCCAGAGCTCCGACATGACCGCCGATCAGGATTTCAACGTCACTTCCATTTACGACCAGGATCGAGCGTGGGCCACGTTCGGCATCGGCGGCCCGGTCGTCCGTGACCGGCTCTTCTTCTACGGTTCGTA
>JBHEOL010000015.1:0-2951 GCA_046261635.1 Thermoanaerobaculia bacterium
CGGGCGGGACAAGGCCATCTGGGCCGTGCCGCCTCCTCGACGATGGCCCCGCATCGCCTCGTCGGCGGCGCGGCCCATCTGACCTCGTCGCGCCCGCAACGCGGGCCACTCTGGATTCTTTCACAGCCTCTCGGGATGACATCCTGCCGTCAAGCCACGACGACCCAGCGCCCGCCCCCCCTACGCCCCCTGCTCGAATAGAAGCGTCTCGCTCCCAGGCTCCGTCTCGGAAACCTCGTAGAGCCACTCGTTGTGATCGGGAAACCCGGGGAGGACTTCGGGGAGGAACTGAACGAGCTGCGTGAAGCCCGCGATCTGCTCGCTCAACTCGAGGGAGCGGCCGTCGCGGAGGGTGAACCGCAAGACCAGGACATCGTCGTCGTGCGCGGGCCGGCTCGCCACGCTCACCGCGCGCACGTCGGACCAGAAAAAGCGGGCCGCTCCCTCGCACCCTTCGCTCGTGACAGTGATGGACGGTTCGCCTGGTGCGCTCATCGGACCTCCAAGTTCATTCGGCACGCACGACGAGGGGCTGCACCCACGCCTTCCTTCCGTTTTCTCACGAGATCATTCTCTCCCCAAAGGGGAATGAGTGTCTCGCCCGCCGCGCGGCCGGGCTGTCACGATCATCTCGAAACCGCCGAACCGCTATTGAAACGTCCGGGATCGCGAGACCGCCGCGGCCGCGCCGTTCGTGGCGAGCGCCGCGCTTCCGGCGGTGCACCACGCGAAGTCGTCGCCGACGCCCACGACCATGATCGACTCGTCGGGCGAGAGCTGCGCGAGCGCCTCACCGAGCGTCCGGACGTCCGTGTGATCGTCGGAGTCGATCAGGAAGGTCGACTCGAACGGGAGCTCGAGGACCCATCCGAGGCGCTCGAGCGCGCCGTGGAGCTCGCGATAATCCGCCCCCGGCGTCGTGCTGTGCCGCACCAGGAGCAGGTCGCGCCTGCGGCTCCACTGCATCGGCGCCACGAGCAGCTTCGCATCGCCCCCGATGAGCATTCGTAGGTAGCGGACGAGCACCGCCGCCGCGCGCGGCTCCTCGAGCATCACCTGCCAGCTCTGGTCGAAATTCGGCTTCGCCCGCAGCCGGCGCAAAGCATCGCTCACCTCGACCGTGAGGTCGCCCTCATAACAGACCTGGAACAAGGTCCTCTCACCCATCACGCCCTCCCGTTCCGATCAACGTTCGTGGGATGTGTGAGCTAGTTTAACAGTTCTCAGTTCTCAGTTCTCAGAGGGCCTGCGCTCGATCGATTCGTTGGCGCACTCGGCGAAAAGCCCTGGGCAAGGTCCGGCTGACCTTCGGGAGAGGATCCTCTGAGAACTGAGAACTGAGAACTGAGAACTCAGTAGAATCCCCCAATGAAAGCCACAGCCGAAATCCAAGTGATCCCGATCGGCACCGGCGTCTCGGTCCGCAAGCAGGTGAAGCGAGCGCACGAGCTGATTCAGTCCTCCGGGCTGACCGTCGAGCTTCACGCCTACGGAACGAACGTCGAGGGTGACATCGAGACGATCCTCGACACGGTCCGCAAGGTCCATGAGACCCTGCACGAGGAGGGGGTCGTCCGGATTGCGACGTTCCTCAAGCTCGGCACCCGGACCGACAAAGAGCCGACGCTCGCGGCGAAAAAGTTCTGAGGTGGTCGCGATGAGCTGCACGATCTGCGATTGGCCCGCCGACGACATCCTCGCCCGCAGCGACCTCGCCAAGGCCTTTTTCGCTCGCTCGCCTGCCCGGCCGGGACACATCGTCGTCGCCGCGGAAGCGCACAAGCCGACGCTCACCGACCTCGCCGGCGACGAGGCGGCGGCCGTGCTACGCCTCGCGCGCGACGTCGCCCTGGCCGCGGCGCCGCTGCTCGCGATCGAGAAGTTCTACCTGGCTGCCGTCGGCGACGTCGATCCCCACTTTCATCTCCATCTCCTCCCGAAAACGGGGGACGACCCCGGCCTCGGTCGTTTCATCTTCTCGTCGGACGGCTGGCAGGGGCATCGCGGTGGGGAGCGGGATCCCGAGCTGGAGATGCGAATCAAGGAGGCAGTCCGCCCGCCCGACTGAGCCGGTTGCCCCTTCTCCCTGACTACTTTTACCTGACTACTCTAGAATCCCCCGATGCTGTTGAGGGTCGGCACCAGCGGCTACTCGTACAAGGAGTGGAAGGGGACCTTCTACCCCGCCGATCTCCCTCCCTCGAAGATGCTGCCGTTCTACGCGGAGCGGTTCTCCACGGTCGAGATCAACAACACGTTTTACCGGATGCCCGCGCCGGCCATGCTCGACGGGTGGGCAGCGCAGGTGCCGCACGGCTTCCGCTTCGCTCTGAAGGCGCCCCAGCGAATCACCCATCAGAAGAAGCTCGCCGACGCGGGGGACGACGTACGGTTCCTCGTCGAGACCGCCGCGACGCTCGGCGAGAAGCTCGGGCCCCTGCTTTTTCAGCTTCCCCCCTTCCTTCGCTGCGACCTCCCCCGGCTCCGCGCGTTCCTCGAGGTGCTCCCGGCCGGAGTCGGAGCCGCCTTCGAGTTCCGCCACGACAGCTGGTCGGACCCCGGGGTGACGGAGACCCTGGCCGAACGCGGCGCGGCCCTCTGCGCCGCGGATTCCGAAGATCGGCCACTGGATCACCTAACATCAACGGCAACATGGGGTTATCTCCGCCTGCGGCGGACCGACTACGACGATGCGGCACTCCAGAGATGGGCCGACCGGATCGCCGCAGCCCCGTGGAAGGAGGCGTGGATCTTCTTCAAACACGAAGAGGAGGGGAAAGGGCCGGCCTACGGATCCCGCTTCCTCGAGATCGCGGCTGGATGTGGACTGCAGGTGGCAGAATAGGCGAGCTGGGCGAACCCGGAAGACCGCGCCCGGTTCTCCTGTTCTGTCGGACTTCAATGCCAGAGGAAGAAGGAAGGACCGGAATGAAGGAAATCTCGAAGAGAAT
>JBHEOL010000009.1:0-8548 GCA_046261635.1 Thermoanaerobaculia bacterium
CGGGCGGCGATGGCCGCTGCCGGCGTCATCGGCATCGTCGCCGCGGGCGCGGTCTGGGTCGCCGTCGACCGGCTGATTCCAGACACTCGGCCGGGAGTCGTGAATCGCAGGGAAGGGATTCCGATGTGGGACGTGGTTGCCCGGGCAGGGATGAGGGCGAAGGTCATCCAGATCCCGGTCACGTTTCCGGCGACCGATCTCGAGCATGGGCACATGATCTCCGGTCTCGGCGTCCCGGACGTCTCGGGCCGGATCGGGAAGCCCTTCTATTTCACCTCGGAGCTCGATCTGAAGATGAGCGGCTCGAACGAGTTCTCGATCGAGGTCGTGCAGCTCGAGGACAACCGCGGGATCATCCAGACCGAGATCGTGGGACCGCCGAACAAGCTGTTCGCCGAGCCTGCCTACATCGCGCAGCCGATGACGATCACGGTGGCCGAGGACCGCGAATCGGTCGAGCTGGCGGTCGGTACCCAGCGCATCCGGCTCCGCGCGGGGGAGTGGTCCGACTGGGTGGAGTTCGGTTTCGAGTTCAATCGGCTGATCACCGTCCATGGCATCAGCCGGTTTCACCTGATCTCGTCCCAGCCGGAAGTGCGGCTTTATCTGTCGCCGATCAACTTCGATCCGAAGCGGTTGCCGCCGGGATTCCGGGTCTCGAGCCCGGCCGGATGGGCGAAGGAGCTCGCGGCGGAGAGCGGTCGATTCAAGACGATGGGATGGGCGATCGACACGTGGGCGATCTCCGAGGGCTTTGTGAGCGAGCAGATCTTCTGGGACGACATGACGTGGACGGTCTCCCAGTTCCGGACGCTGTTCCGCGGCTTCCTCGAGGACGATGACGAGTTACTCGTCCAGCAGTTCGAGTTTCCCGACCGGGTGGCCCACGTCTTCTGGAGACTCGTCGATCCGGAGCATCCGGCGTACGACGCCGCGCTCGCGGAGAGGTGGGGTAACGCCCTGCTCGATTCGTATCAGCTGATGGATGCGATCGTGGGGGAGACGATGGTGGCGGCGGAGAAGAAGAACGCGGCGCTCATCGTGATGTCGGATCACGGCTTCGCCACCTGGCGGAAATCGATCAACTACAACACGTGGCTCGTGCAGAACGGCTACCTCGTTCTCCGCTCCGGCACCGAGACGGGCGAGCGGAATCTCGAGATCCTGTTCGACTCAGGCCAGTTCTGGGAGAACGTCGATTTCACGAAGAGCCGCGCGTATGCACTCGGGCTGGGGAACATCTACATCAATCTCCGAGGTCGGGAATCGGACGGGATCGTCGAGCCGGGGGCTGAGTACGATCAGCTCAAGGCCGAAATCGCGGAGAAGCTCGAGGCTCTCGTCGATCCCGAGACGGGTGAGAAGCCTGTTTCCCGCGTCGTGACCCGCGAAGAGGCCTATCGCCAGTTCGACCCGAACATGATCCCCGACCTGTTCGTGACGAACAATCCGGGTTACCGGGTCTCCTGGCAGACCTCCCTCGGCGGCGTCCAGAAAGACCTCTTCTCGGTGAACGACCGGGTCTGGAGCGGCGATCACTGCTCTCTCGATCCGGAGAAGGTGAAGGGGATCTTCTTCTACAACCGGCCGCTCGCGACCGACCGCGCTCCCTACATCGCGGACATCTATCCGACCGTTCTCGACCTTCTCGGCCTCGAGCCGCCGTACGAGCTGGATGGAGTGGCGCTGAAGTAAGGCAGAAGTCAGAAGGCAGAAGGCAGAAGTAAAAGGCAAGAGCAAAAGCAGGGAGGGAGGCGGACGCGCCTTTGCTTCTGATTTTGCCTTTACTTCTGCCTTCTGCCTTCTGCCTTCTGACTTTTCTTCTGGCTTCTGACTTCTGGCTTTGCCTCCCAGCCCCTAGTCCCCGTCTTTTCGATACAATCCCTCCGCCTTCATGGATTACAAGTCCCTCCTCACTCAGGTTCAGAAGACTCTCGCTTCGATCGAGACCTCGGATGATCTCGCCGCGACGGTTGCGCAGCTCGCGGAGACGATCGCTCGGGATTTCCGCGATCAGCTCGGGATCACCGGTGGACGGCTGTACGAGTGCCGGGGCGAGGACTATCTGCTCGTGCATCGGTTCGGCGATTACGGCAGCGCCGAGATGGGGATTCTGGTCCCTGTCACCTACCACCCGATCGAGCTGCTTCTCGAGAACGGGGTCGTCGTCATGGACCCGACCGACCCCGGGGTGGACCCCGTTCTCGAGCAGAAGATCGGCGCTCGCCGGTTCGCGGCGATCTCGGTGGGCGACGAGGACTGGATCCTCAGCTTCGATGTTTCGCCGGAGCTGAGCCGGGAAGACATCCTTTTTTCGCTCAACCTCGTCCGTTACACGATCAACCAGAAACTCCGGACCGAGCGGTTCGAGAGCATTCTCGACGAAGCTCAGCGGATCCAGCAGTCGATCCTCCCGCAGCGCGTGCCGCAGTACAAAGGTTACGAGATCGCCGGACGGACGATCCCGGCCGAGATCGTCAACGGTGACTTCTACGACTTCATCCCGATGAGCGAGTCGATTCTCGGGCTGGCGATCGCCGACGCCTCGGGACACGGCCTCTCCGCCGCCCTCGTGGTACGGGACGTCTACATGGGCCTCCGGATGGGCGTGGACCGCGACTTCAAGATCATCCGCACCCTGCAGAAGCTGAACAAGATCCTCCACCGCTCCCGGCTCACGACGAAGTACGTCTCTCTTTTCTATGGCGAGCTGGAGGAGAACGGCACGTTCATCTACTCGAACGCGGGGCACAATCCTCCTTTCGTCCTCAAAGCGGGAGACGAATATCACTTCCTCCGCGAGGGTGGCCTCATCCTCGGCCCGACGCCCGATGCGACCTACAACCGCGGATACATCGAGCTGGGCGCGGGGAACGTCCTCTGCATGTATACCGACGGGATCACCGAGGCGCACAGCGAGGCGGACGAGGAGTTCGGGCTCGACCGGCTCATCGACCTCGTCCGGCAGAACCGCGAGCGGCCTGCCCAGGAGATCGTCGCGATCGTTCTGAACGCCGTCGCGGCATGGGGCCGGCCGGGGGAGGACGATCGGACGGTCGTCATCGTGAAGGGCGTCGAAGTCGATCGATCGCGCTGAGTCGCACGGGGTTTCGCCCCCTCATCTCCACCGAAAGGACGCCGAGTGGCAGACATCCTCTACTTCAACGGCCGCTACACGACGACGGATGAGAAGGTGATCGGGGTCGAGGACCGCGGCCTCCAGTTCGGTGACTCGATCTACGAGGTCGTGAAGTTTCTCAGGGGCATGCCGACCTTCGTCACGCCTCATTTCGAGCGGATGAGCCAGGGCCTCGCCGCCCTCGAGATTCCCGCACCGTGGACGGCGGAATCGTTCGGCCGGTTCTGCCGGGAGATCGTCGGGCGGGCTCCCTTTCCCGATGGTCTGCTCTACATCCAGATCACCCGGGGCGAGGCAACCCGGCGCCACGCATGGCCCGATGGGATGACGCCGAACGTGATCTCCTATCCGAGAGTGCACACCTTTCCCGATGCCGCGCGGAAACGAAAAGGGATCTCGCTCGTCAGCGTCCCCGAGCAGAGATGGCGGGCCTGCCACCTGAAGACGACGAATCTCCTCCCGAACGCCATGGCACGCAAGGTGGCCGAGCGCGCCGGGGTGGCCGAGGCTCTGTTCATCGACGGCGAGGAGGTCCGGGAGGGGGCGAGCTCGTCATTCTTCGCCGTGCGCGATGGGAGGGTCATCACCCATACGGCGGACCAGGCGATTCTCGCCGGCGTGGTGCGCGACGTCGCGATCCAGGCGGCTCTCCGCGAGAGAATCCGGATCGACGAGCGGCCGATCCGGGAGGCTGAGCTCTACGAACTGGACGAGGCTTTCGTCACGAGTACCTCGCTCTCGGTGATGCCCGTGACCTCGATCGACGGCCGCCCGGTCGGAGACGGCGCGCGTGGGCCGATCACAGGAAGAATCCAGCGGCTGTTCGACGAAATTGAGAAGGAAGAGGCGAGGGGGCGAGAGGCTGGAGGTGAGGGATGAGGGGAGAATGCGATCCTATGGGTCCTGTCCGTCCTGGTTCCCTGCATTCTTGAGGAAAAAGGACAGCGCCTCGAGGTTGATCCTGAGGTCGACGTGGCGGAGCTTCACACCTTCCTGGGGGGCGAGCTGGGCCGGGGCGAAGTTCAGGACCGCCCGGATGCCGGCGGCGAGGATGCGCTCGTAAACTTCGACGGCCGACACCGAGGGGACCGTGATGATGGCGATCTCGACGTTCTGGACGCGGACGATCTCGTCGAGGCGGTCGATCGAGACGACGGGGACGCCGGTCCGCGACCGCGATCCGATCCGTTCCGGGTCCTTGTCGAGCAGGGCGAGGATCGCGAAGCCCGATTCGTGGAAGCCGCGGTAGTCGGCCAGGGCCATGCCCAGATTGCCTGCGCCGATGATGATGAGATTGCGGGTCTGCCCGAGGCCGAGGGCTTCGATCAAATGTTGTTTGAGTTGCGCGACCTGATAACCGACTCCGCGGATCCCGAGCTCTCCGAAGTTCGCCAGGTCCTTCCGGATCTGGGCGGAGTTGAGGTGATACCGGCGGGCCAGCTCGTGCGAAGAAACCGTGGTGACGCCGAGCGACTCGAGCCCCGTCAGGCAGCGAAGGTAGACCGAGAGCCTTTCGGTAGTCAGCTCCGAGATGCTCTCGGTTGCGCCGCTTCGACGGGGTCCCTGTGGCTCGGTCATGGGTTCAGGGGCTGCCGATCATGTGACGGGCGGCCTCGAGAGCTCCGCGGACCAGTCCTGTGGGAAGGATGCCGATGAGAAGAATGCCGACCGAGGCGATCGCGAGCGCCGCTGTGGAGAACACGTCGTGTCCCGTCTCGACCGCGGGCTCGTCCGCGTCCTTCATGTAGAGGTAATAGACGACCCGGAGGTAGTAGTAGACCGAGGTGATGCTCATGATGATGGCGACGATGGTGATCCAGACGGCGCCCGACGCGATCGCAACCTTGAACAGGTAAAACTTGGCGATGAAGCCGGCGGTCGGCGGCACTCCCGCGAGAGAGAGCATGGCGACGGCCAGGGCGATTCCGTGGAACGGTTTCCGGAAACCGAGTCCGGCGATGTCGTCCAGGGTCTGCGCATCATTCTGATTCTTCTGGAGCAGGGCGACGACTCCGAACGCCGCGATGTTCATCAGCGCGTAGCTCACCGCGTAGACCGTGATGGCAGCCACCGACTCCGGGCTGAGCACGTAGACGGCGATCATCATGTAGCCGACGTGCGCGATGCCGGAGTAGGCCAGCATGCGCTTGAGGTCGCGCTGAGCAATGGCGACGAGGTTGCCGACGATCATCGACAGCACCGCGAGCGCGGCGACCAGTCCCGCCCACGCGGGACGGGTCTCACCCTGGGCCAGCGCGTCCCATACGCGGATCAGTGCGACGAGCGTCGCCGCCTTCGGGGCGGTCGACAGCCACGCGGCGACGGGCGTGGGAGATCCCTGATAGACGTCGGGAGCCCAGCCGTGAAACGGTGCGAGCGCCAGCTTGAAGCCGATGCCACCCATCAGCAGGACGACCGCGACGGTCATCAGTGGCGGCATCGCGGTGGTGGCCGCGGTCCACTGGGCGAGCTGAAGCACCGAGGTCGAGCCGGTGAGGCCGTAGATGAAGGCGGTGCCGTAGAGGATGAAGCCCGTGGCGAACGCGCCCATCAGGAAATACTTGAGGCTCGCCTCGTTCGAGATGGGGATCCTCCGGTGGTAGCCGGTCAGGACGAACAGGCAGATCGAGAGCATCTCGAGGCCGAGGATGACGATCAGGAGATCGAGCCCCTTGGCCATCATCATCATCCCGACCGTCCCCCACATCAGGAGCGCGTAATACTCGCCACCCTCGAGCCGCTGAAGGCTCATGTAGCCGCGGGAGAGGAGCACGACGAGCAGGGTCGCCAGGATGAAGATGAAGTCGAAAATCAGGGTCAGCAGGCTGGTCTCGTACATGGAGCCGAACCACGCTCCCTGGGGCGCGCTCAACGCCGCGAACGCGGCTCCGATCAATGCCAGCACCGCGAGGTGCGAGAAGTAGTGGCGCAGCTTCGGAGCGAACGCGTCGAGCAGGATCAGCACGAGACCCGATATCGAAAGCACGACCTCCGGGAGGATCGCCTGAAACCAGTTCGGCTCGAGGACAGGGACGAGGTTCATCGGGCGGCTCCGCTCTCAGAAATGTGTTGTTCGGCGACCGGCTCGGCAGGAGTCGCGGGCTCGCCCGCGGCGAGGATCATCCGCTCGCCCGTGCCGCGGGTGGAGACGGCGATCAGCTGCTCGACCGTCGGCTCGATGCGCCGGATGAATGGCTGGGGATACAGGCCGAGCCAGACCATCATCACGACGAGCGGCAGCACGGCCGCCAGCTCGTTCCAGCGCATGTCCGGCAGGTCCCGGTTCTCTTCGTGGACTACCGGTCCGTAGAAGACCTTCTGGACGAGCCAGAGGAGGTAGATCGCCGCCAGAACGACGCCTAAAGTCGCGAAGATCGTCAACCGGGGCATGGTCTCGAACGAGCCGGCCAAAATGAGGAACTCGCCGACGAAGCCGTTCAGGCCCGGGAGTCCGACCGACGAGAGGACCGAGATGACGAAGATGGCGGCGTAGACCGGCATGACCCGGGCGAGCCCGCCGAAGTCAGCGAGCTGGCGGGTGTGACGGCGGTCGTAGATCACGCCGACGAGAAGGAACAGGGCGCCGGTCGAGATGCCGTGGTTGATCGACTGCAGGACCGAGCCGGTGACCGAGGCCTGGGTCATCGCGAAAATACCGAGGACGCAGAAGCCGAGATGCGAGACCGAGGAGTAGGCGACGAGCTTCTTCATATCGGGCTGCACCCACGACACGAGCGCCCCGTAAATGATGCCGATCACGGCCAGCAGACCGAACAGCCACGACCACTCCGCCGTCGCCTCCGGGAAGAAGGGAAGGACGAAGCGGAGGAAGCCGTAGGTCCCGAGCTTCAGGAGCACGCCGGCGAGGATGATCGAGCCGCCGGTCGGCGCCTCGACGTGCGCGTCGGGGAGCCAGGTGTGCAGCGGGAACAGAGGCACCTTGATCGCGAACGCGATTGCGAAGGCGAAGAACATCAGCAGCTGGGCCTTCGCCGCGATGCTCAGCCCGTACAGGTCCTCGATGGCGAAGCTCAACGCGCCCGTCTGCTGGAAGTGGAGAAATCCGAGATAGAGGATTCCCACCAGCATCAGCAGCGATCCCGCGATCGTGAAGATGAAGAACTTGATCGCGGCGTAGATGCGGTTCACGCCGCCCCAGACGCCGATGATCAGGTACATCGGGATCAGCATCAGCTCGAAGAAGACGTAGAACAGGATCAGGTCGCTCGCCAGGAAGGCGCCGATCATTCCGAACTCCAGCGCCAGCATCGAGATGACGTACTCCTTCGGGAACCGGTGCACCGAGTACCAGGAGGAAAGGAGGACGATCGGCGTGAGGAACGTGGTCAGCAGCACCAGCCACAGCGAGAGCCCGTCGATGCCGAGTCCGTAGTTGATTCCCCAATCGGGAATCCACGGGTGGAATTCGACGAGCTGCAGCCCGGCCGTCCCTTCCTTGAACCGCGGAAGGATCGCCAGCGACGCGGCGAAGGTGAGCAGCGAGACGATCAGGCCCGTTGCCTTGACCGCTCCCTCGGCTCGGCGCGGAAAGGCCGCCAGAATGACGGCCCCCACGAGGGGGAGCCAGAGCGCGATGCTGAGGAGTGGCAGGTTCGACATGATTTCGATTTCGACCTTATTGACGATTCACCCGCATAGCGGCCGGGCGATCAGACGTAAACCCACATGAGCACGACGACTCCGAGCAGCAGCATCAGCGCGTAGTTGCGGACGTTGCCGGTCTGGAAAAAACGGAGAAGGTCGCCGACCGCGGCGACGAGGTAACCGGAGAGCATCAGGACGCCGTCGATGACCGCATCGACGCCGCGCCAGAGGAAGTTCGAGGTCCTGCGCAGCGGCTCGACGACCGAGGCGTCGTAGATCTCGTCGACCCAGTACTTGTTTACGAGCGTCGACCAGGCGCGCGGATGCTCCACCGCCAGCTCGCGATCCCGCTCGGCCCCGCGCTCCTGGTACCACTTCTTCGCCAGCATCCAACCGGCGAGGGCGAGCAGGGTCGAGAGCACCATCACCAGGATCTCGGCCGAGGCGACCGGAAGGAATACTCCCTCGGGGATCCCCTCGACCGACGGGAAGATCGGATGCAGCCACGCCTCGAGCAAGTGGGGCACATGAATCGGATGCCCGAGCAGGTGCGGGATTCCCAGCAGGCCGCCAACCGCCGAGAGGAACGCGAGGACGACCAGTGGGATCGTCATCGACGGCGGGGACTCGTGGAGGTGGTGCTCCTGCTCGCGGGTTCCGCGGAATTTCCCGTGGAACGTGAGGTAGAAGAGGCGATACATGTAGAACGCCGTGAAGAGGGCGGCGATCGATCCCATCGCCCAGATCACGGCTCCGAGCATCGGGAAGTACGGGGTGGAGAAGGCGCTCGCCAGGATCTCGTCC
>JBHEOL010000013.1:0-4729 GCA_046261635.1 Thermoanaerobaculia bacterium
CGAGGAACAGGGTCTTGGGACCGCCGCCGTGAAGCCGGAAGGAGATCTGTTTGAGGTTGAGGACGATGTCCGTCATGTCCTCCACGACTCCCTGGAGTGAGGAGAACTCATGGAGAACGCCTTCGACACGTACCGCGGTGACGGCCGCTCCCTCGATCGACGAGAGCAGAACGCGACGAAGGGCATTGCCGACCGTCGTTCCCCACCCACGTTCGAAAGGCTGGGCAACGAACCGGCCGTAGGTCTGTGTGAGAGTCTCGGCGTCGTACTCGAGCTTTTTCGGTTTTTGAAAGTCAGACCACATAGTGTGTAACGGCCTCCTCGCCAGCGGGTTACTTCGAATAGAGTTCGACGATCAGGTTCTCCTGAATCGGCAGGCGGATGTCCTCGCGCTTGGGCAGATCGATGACACTGCCCTGAAACTGCTCCGCATTGAGCTGGAGCCACGCCGGAACCCCACGGCCCGCCGCAGTCTCGACCGCCTGACGGACCTGGTCGTTCTTGCGGCTCTTCTCGCGAACCTGAATTGAGTCACCCTTGCGAACCTGATAGGACGGGATATTGAGCTTCCTTCCGTTCACCTCGACGTGACCGTGACGGACGAGCTGCCGGGCCTGGGCCCGCGAAGAGGAAAACCCGAGAGAGTAAACCACGTTGTCGAGCCTCAGCTCGAGCTGACGGAGAAGGTTCTCGCCGGTGATGCCACCACGGCGCGCCGCCTCCTTGAAGTACAGCCGGAACTGCTTTTCGAGAATGCCGTAAATCCGTTTGACCTTCTGTTTTTCACGAAGCTGCAGGCCGTAGCCGAGCACCTTCGAGCGCCGGCGGCCATGCTGGCCCGGGGCGTAGTTGCGGCGCTCGATGGCGCACTTATCCTTGAAGCAACGGTCGCCCTTGAGAAAGAGCTTCATGCCCTCCCGCCGGCAGAGCCGGCAGACGGGATCCGAGTAACGTGCCACAAATCCTCCTTGTGCACTCGAGAACGCCTGCTGGTCGTCCTCGTCCAAACGATGAACTGACAGAGATCGCGATCCCCCTGGGAGGCGATCCGGGTTTCAGACTGCTTGACTGCGATCAGACCCGGCGCCGCTTCGGCGGCCGGCATCCGTTGTGCGGGATCGGGGTGACATCCTTGATCGATTTGATGGTGATCCCGCTGGCTGCCAGCGCGCGAATCGCGGACTCCCGTCCGGCCCCAGGTCCCTTGACCTTGACGTCGACCGACCGGACTCCGTTCTCGGAGGCGATCTGTGCCGCGTTCTGGGCGGCCACCTGCGCGGCGAATGGCGTCCCCTTCCGGGAACCCTTGAATCCGATCCGTCCCGCGCTCGACCACGAGAGCACATTGCCCACGGGATCCGAGATCGATACGATCGTGTTGTTGAACGTCGCCGCGATCGACGCGACGCCGTGAGGAATGTTCTTTTTTTCGCGCTTCTTGCCAACGCGCTTGGATCCGGCCTTCGGTTTAGCCATCGTTCAGTCCCTTCCCTTACTTCTTGCCCGGCTTCTTCTTGCCGGCGATCGATGCCTTCCGCGGCCCCTTCCGGGTCCGGGCGTTCGTGTGCGTTCTCTGGCCCCGGACCGGCAGATTCCGCCGGTGCCGCAGCCCACGGTAGCAGTTGATTTCCATCAATCGCTTGATGTCCAGCCCCGTATCCTTCCGCAGATCACCCTCGACTTTGCCTTCCTCCTGGATGATCTGGCGGATGCGGTGAACGTCCTCTTCGCTGAGGTCCTTCACGCGAGCATCAGGCGAGACGTTCGCCTCCCCGACGATCCGGGTCGCTCTGGCCCGGCCGATTCCGAAAATGTAAGTCAGTCCGATCTCGACCCGCTTGTTCAGCGGAAGATCTACTCCTGCGATGCGTGCCACTCAACCCTCCGGCTTAGCGCCTCGATCGGCCTGCTGGTCCGATCGACATCAGATCGCCACCGAGAATCACCATGACTCTCAGCAGCGGGTTCCTTCAATGAAAACTCTTCGATCAACCCTGTCGCTGCTTGTGCTTCGGAATGTCACAGATGATCCGGATCACGCCTTCGCGCCGGACCACTTTGCATTTCGGGCAGATTCGCCTGACCGATGACCGTACCTTCATGACCGTTCCCCTCGAGTCCCAGACTCTCCGCGCCTCCCGGGCTGGCTTCCAGCGCCGGAGAGCTCGTCCGTATTCATTGCCCGCTCACTTGTAGCGGTAGATAATCCGTCCACGCGTCAGATCGTACGGCGAAAGCTCCACCAGCACCCGGTCCCCCGGCAGAATTCGGATGAAGTGCTTCCGCATCTTCCCCGAGATATGAGCCAATACCTTGTGCTTGTTTTCGAGCTCTACCTGGAACATCGCGTTCGGTAGGGTCTCGAGAACCGTCGCCATGACTTCGATCGCATCTTCCTTCGACATATCTCTCCGTGAATCGATTCCCGCGGCCTATCTGCCAAGCACCCGCGGCCCATCCGCCATGATCGCAATCGAGTTCTCGAAATGCGCTGCCAGCGTTCCGTCGAGCGTCCGGGCAGTCCAGCCGTCCGAATCCGTCCGGACGTCCTGCACCATCCCCTCGCGTGAACTCTTCTCGAGTCGCGCCGCCAGCTTCTCACCGATCACGCACACCATCGGCTCGACCGCCAGGACCATCCCTTCCTTCAGCTCCAGTCCCCGGCCGCGACGGCCGTAGTTCTGCACCTGCGGATCCTCGTGCATCCGCCGCCCGATCCCGTGCCCGACGAACGACCGGATCACGTGGAATCCCCGGCTCTCCGCGTGCTCCTGGACCGCCGCGCCGATGTCGCCCAGCCGCTTGCCGGGACGCATCTCTTCGATCGCCAGCGCCAGGCATTCCCGCGTCGCTTCCATCAGGTTGGCGGCCTCTTCCGAAACCTCCCCAACCCCCACCGTGATCGCGCTGTCGCCGACGAACCCATCGAGAATCGACCCGAAGTCGAGCCCGACGATGTCCCCCTCGCGAAGCCGCTCCCGTCCCGGGATTCCGTGGACGATCACGTCGTTGACCGACGAGCAGACCACCCCGGGATACGGAGGCAGACCCATCGGCGCATACCCCTTGAACGGGCTCTTTGCGCCCCTGCGGGCCAGTTCCTCTTCGGCAACTGCGTTGAGCTGCCCCGTCGTCACTCCGGGCCGGATCATCCCCCGCAGGATCTCGAGGATCTCCAGGACCACGCGGTTCGCGCGATCCATCGTCTCGATCTCCTCCAGGGTCTTGAGCACCGGACCCCTCATGCTTCCAGGGACCTGCTGATTCTTTCAAAGACTTCGTCGACGGTACCGATACCGTCGACTGAGCGAAGCCAACCCTTCGCGCGGTAATAATCCACTACGGGCATCGTCTGCCGATGGAAGGCCTCGAGACGCTTCCTGACGGCTTCTTCCGTGTCGTCCGAACGCGCAACGAGCGCTCCTCCGCACTGATCGCAGACGTCGGCCAGCTTCGGGGGAGCGTGCTCCAGGTGATACACGGATCCGCATGCGGGGCAGGATCGGCGCGCCGAAATGCGCTGCACGATTACCTCGTCGGGAACCAGAAGGTGAGTAACCCGGGGGGTTCCGGATCCATTCCCCTCGCCCAGAAGCCCGTCCAGCTTCTCGGCCTGTACTACCGTCCGCGGAAAACCGTCGAGGAGAAATCCCTTCCGGGCGTCGCCCGACGCCAGCCTCTCTCCGATGATGCCGACCATCAGATCGTCCGGGACGAGCCCGCCGCTCTTCATGATCGGCTCGGCCTTACGGCCGAGCTCGCTATCCACTCTCACGGCCTCCCGCAGCATGTCCCCGGTCGAGATATGCGGGATCCCCAGACGCTCGGCCAGAACCTTGGCCTGCGTCCCTCTCCCGCTTCCGGGAGCTCCGAGAAGAATGATCTGCACCCGACTCTCCCGCCTCAGCCCCGCCGACCGCGAATCCGGCCGCGCTTCATGAACCCGTCATAGTGACGCATGACGAGCTGCGACTCGATCTGCTGAATGGTGTCCATCGCCACACCGACGACGATCAGCAGCGAGGTTCCCCCGAAGTAGAACTGGAATCCCAACCCCTCGGTGAACCAGATCGGCAACCAGGCATCCAGCGCTGCGCCCGCTCCGAAGGGGAGCTGCGCGACATGAACTCCGGTGATCAGGAACTCGGGAAGCACCGACACGGCCGCAAGGTAGAGCGAACCCACCGTCGTGATCCGGGTCAGTACCCGGTCGATGTAGTCGGACGTCTTCCTCCCTGGACGAATGCCCGGGATGAAGCCGCCGTACTTCCTCATGTTGTCTGCCGTGTCGACCGGATTGAAGACGATCGAAGTGTAGAAGAAGGAAAAGAAGATGATGCCGGCGATCGAGAAGAGATAGTAGATCGGCTCTCCCCACGCGATCTGCCGGGCGATCGCCTCGGTCCACGGAGCCTGGATCATCTGCGCGAGGGTCTGCGGCAGAACCAGGATCGAGGACGCAAAGATGACCGGGATGACGCCCGCCGTGTTGACGCGGAGCGGCAGGTAGGTGTTCGACCCGCCGTAGACCCGGCGTCCGACGACGCGCTTCGCGTACTGCACGGGAATCCGTCTCTGCGCGCGCTCCATGAAAACCACGAACGCAACGACGGCGATCATGAAGATCACCAGCAGCAGGATCGCGAAGAGATTCCGCTCACCGGTGCGGACGTCCTGGACCAGGCCCCACGAAGCGCCGGGGAGGTTGACGACGATGCCGGCGATCGAG
>JBHEOL010000019.1:0-8409 GCA_046261635.1 Thermoanaerobaculia bacterium
CGCTTCCTCCACTGCAGTTCCAGGTCGCTCGCTTGGCCGCTGGTCCGGTGATCCCGGATCGAATCGAGACGCTCCTTCGGATCGAGATAGACGTCCGTCTCCAGGTTGATCTCGAGCAGATCATCGACCGAGTCGTACCCGAGGATCCTCGCGAACATCGGATTTGCCGTGATCAGCGCCCCGTCCGGAGTCGATTGGTAGATGCCGATCGACGCGAAGTCGAAGATGTTCCTGTACTTCTGCTCGGAAGCGAGCAGCGCCTGCTGGGCGAACTTCCGTTCGGTGATGTCCCGGCAACTCGTGACGACCTGGGGGGGATCGCCTTCTCCGAGAGGGCGGCCCGCCGCCTCGATCGTTCGCCAGGACCCGTCACGGTGACGGAGGCGGATTTCGACCGGGTCGGTGAACACCTCGCCGCTGGAGACTTCTCTGAGTCCGCGTCTGACCTTGTCCAGGTCGGCCGGATGAACGAACTTGTAGAAATTGCCGTGCATCGCCTGGTCAACCCTGTAACCAAGGACGCGCTCGATCGACGGGCTGTTGTAGAGAATCCGCCCGTCGGGCTCCACGATCGAAATGATCTCGGAGGCGTTCTCGATCACGGTTCTGAAGTAGGTTTCACTGCGGCGCAGCGCCTCTTCGGCGCGCACTCGCTCGGTGACGTCGTGGACGATCGCGTAGATCATCAGCTTGCCACCGGTTTCGACCGGCCCCGAGTGCACCTCGACGTCGCGGACTTCGCCACTCGCCAGGCGGTGTTTCGTCACGAAAGTGTTCCTGGTCCTGTCCGCGGCATCGGCCAGCGCCACGCGCACGCCTTCCCGGCCCAGCGTGTTGATGTCCCACACGCGCATCGTGCGAAGCTTTTCGATCGAGTGGCCGTAGAAATCGCTCGCTCCGAGATTTGCGTCGAGGATGCGACCGTCGTCCGGGTCGATGACCAGCTTGACCGCCCTGTTGTTCTCGAACAGCTGGCGATACCGCCGCTCGTTGTCGACGATGGCATCCTCCCGGCGTTTCGCTTCGATCGCCGAAGCAACGTGCTGGGAGACGAACATCAGGATGTCGAGGTCCGCAGTGCTGTACCGGATTCTCTCGTCATAGCTCTGGACCCCGAGCACCCCGAACGCTCGTCCCCGGCTCGTCAGAGGAACTCCGAGCCAGTCGACGGACGGCGCGCCGACCATCCGGACTTCACCCTCTTCGATCATCCGGTTGAACGTTTCCGGAGTCGCCAGCAGCGGCTCGCCATGCCGCAGAACCCAGGTCGTCAGCCCTTCACCCGGGGGTCCCGGATCCGGCCTCGGGTCGAACTTGTCGAAAAAATACGGGAACTCCAGTTCGTCTTTCTCTTCGTTGTAAACGGCGATGTAGAAGTTGTTCGCGTCCATCAGCTCGCCCACGACCTGGTGGATCGACCGGTAGAGGGAGTTGAGGTCTTGTCCCGCGAGGGTCATATCGGCGATGCGATAGAGTGTCTCGTTGAGACGAGCGGCGCGCCGTTCCTCCGTCACATCCCGGAAGTAGAGCGCTCTGCCGAGCGGCGCGCCCCGCTCGCCCAGGATGGGAACGGCGAGACGCGTGAGAACCCGGCCGTCGATCATCTCCAGCGACGAGTCGTTCCGGACGTCCGTCGGGTGAGAGAGCTCGAGCTCGGTGAGTAGCGGGGCGCGGTTCCGCAGCAGCTGCGCCATCCACTGTTCGAGCGAAGCCCGGTCGGGGTTCGGTGCCATTTCGGGTGGCAGGCGCCAGATCCGGGAGAACCGCTCGTTGAAGCTGACGACCTGGTCCCGGGAGTCGAGAATCAGCACGCCGTCGGAGCTCGCTTCCTGGTGGCTCCGCAGGACCGCCGCGGCGGTGCGAAGGCGACGTTCGGTCTCCCGAAGGCGAAGCAGCCGCCGCAGGAGCTTCCCGCGGGCGTCGGGAGTCAGCCCGCCATAGCTCCCTCCCGCGCGGCGCTTCCTGTTCGTGGTGTTCTCGGCTTCAGGCATGTTTCTCGGTGGGTCAGCGGGGGCAACCCCCGCTTTCGACGGCCTGTCTGCTCCCGACAGCCGGTCGAGCTCGATCGGTACCACGGGCATTATAGCCGGGGGGGCGTTTACTCCTTGCCGCTCACCATGCGCCGATAGAGTTGCCACCGCTGGTAGTTCTGCATCGAGAGCATCGCCGCGACGATCGCGATGAAAAACTCGCCTCCGAGGAGGGAGAGGACGGCGATTCCGACCCCGAGAACCAGCGAGATCCAGATGGAGAGAAACGCGCTCCGGCGCTCGCTCAGGAAGGCCCGCATCAGGTTCTGCAAGGCCTGGCCACCGTCGAGCGGGTAGACCGGAACCAGGTTGAACACTGCCCAGACGAGATTCACGAAGATCATCAAAGGAACGAGCGCCCGAAGCATCGGGTCGGTCCCGATGAGGGGAATCACCCGCGAGGCTCCGATCAGAATGATGGAAAGGAGAACGCTGAAGGCCGGACCGGCGAGACTGATGACGATTTCCTTCCAGGGTACGGAAGTTCTGCGATTGATCGTGACTCCGCCGAAGCCCCCCAGAACGATCGCGCTTCGCCCGAACCCGAAGAGCCCGATGACTGCCGCATGGCCGATCTCGTGGAACAGCACGCTGATCAGCAGGATGGGAATCCAGAGCAGCGCGCTCTGGAGAGGCTGGCCCCGTTCGAGATCGAGGATGACGAACAGCCCCATCAGGATGAGGAAGGTTCCTTCCAGATGGATGGAGGTGCCGCCAAGCGAGCCGAGGCGGAATCCGGAAGGAGTGTGGTCACCGGGAATCGACATCCCGCGATTGTAACGGGTTGCACGGACGGGATCGATCACCACCCGCTCGGGTACAATCGCGCTCCGAACGCCGGGAGGCCGCCAAGTGAGCGAAAACATCGAAATTCTCTGTCCCGATTGCGACTCAACAATCGTCATCGACCGCGATACCGGCCAGATTCTCTGGCACAAGGCGAAAGAGAAGTCCCAGAAGCACAATTTCGACTCGATGCTCTCCGAGCTCAAAAGCCAGAAGGACGAGATGGCGAAGAAGTTCGACCGCGAGATGGAGAGCCAGAAAGACCGCGCCCGCCTGCTGGAAGAGAAGTTCAAGCAGGCGATGCAGCGCGCGGACAAATCAGACAAGCCGATGAAGAATCCTCTCGATCTCGACTGACTCCGCGGCCGATCCGGCTTCTTTCCGGCAATCCATTTCCCAGGAGACTTCATGCCGTTCGACCCATCGACTTTCGACCCCGACGCCGCCGCGCCCGGTGAATCCGGCATCTTCGGACTTCCCTTCGCCCCGGAAGAGTCGCGCGTGGTGATCATTCCGGTTCCCTTCGAAGCGACGACGTCCTACGGTGGCGGGACTTCCCGCGGGCCCGCGGCGGTGCTCGAAGCTTCGCGGCAGGTCGACCTTCACGACCACGAGACCGGAGAGCCGTACCGGGCCGGAATCGCCATGCTCGAGATCCCGCGGGAGCTGGAAGAGTGGGGGAGGAGCGCGAAGCGACTCGCGACCCCGGTGATCGAGGCCGGAGGCGCGGGGGACGATGCCGGGCTGCTCGAGGCCGTGCGCAAAGTGGATGCGTTCGGCGAGAAGATGAACCGCTGGGTCTATGCCGAGGCAAAGCGCCTGATCGCGGAGGGACGGATGCCGGTCGTGCTCGGAGGCGACCACTCGGTTCCTTTCGGCGCGATCCAGGCGTGGGCCGAGCACCACCCCGGACTCGGAATCCTCCATCTCGACGCCCACGCCGATCTGCGTGCAGCGTACGAGGGTTTCGCCTGGTCCCATGCTTCGATCTTCCACAACGTCATGACTCGAATTCCCGAGGTCGGACGTCTGGTGCAGGTCGGCCTGCGTGACCTGGGGCGCAGCGAACAGAGGATGATCGAAAATTCGGGCGGAAAGATCCGCGCGTTCTACGACGCCGATCTGGCGGCTCGCAAGGAGAGCGGTGAGTCGTGGGCTTCGATCTGCGATGGGATCGTAGCGGAGCTTCCCGAGACCGTTTACCTTTCGTGGGACATCGATGGTCTCGATCCGACGCTCTGCCCCGGAACCGGTACGCCCGTCCCTGGAGGACTCTCGTGGAACGAGGCGATGGGTCTTCTCCGCGCTCTCGCCCGATCCGGCCGGAAAGTGGTCGGCCTCGATCTCTGTGAAGTCGCTCCCGGAGATACGGAGTGGGATGCGAACGTCGGGGCGCGCATGCTCTACAAGATGATCGGCTTCGCCCTCATGACGCAGGGAAGGTGAGGGGCGGAGAGGTTTCTCCGCCCCTCACCAAGGTTCATTCGGGGATCGCGACCTGGATCGCAGGGGAAACCCAGGCATCTCCCGACCCGTTGTGCACCGAGGAGCCATAGGCGAACCAGTCGCCCGGCACTCCGGTCGGATCGACCGTCACGACGAGATCGCCGTACTCATTCGTGCACTCCCCGTCCTCACATGCTTCGGGGAGGGGAATCTGGACCATCGACATCGGGGGAACGGAGACCTGGGTCGTTCCGACCCCTCCCTGGCCCGAAGCGCGGACCTCGAAGGCATGCCCGTTGACGGGATCGAGGTTCACGACGCCGACGTTGGTTCGGAACAGCCTGTCCTGCGCGAGTCCGAGAATGTAGGCGGGAGTCGCGCCAGAGATCGTTCCGACTCGCTCTGCCTTGAAGGACTGCGAGACCGTGCCGTCCCCGCAGGAGTCTCCCGAATAGATCCGGGCGATGGCCGAGAAGCTGCCGGCGCTGTCGTCGGTACCATCCTCATTGACCGCGGTGAGAACGAGCGAGCCGAGCCCGTTCCAGGGAATGGTCCGGCTGGAGAAGCTCCGCGGCTCGAGGGCGAGCGTCTCGGTCTCGGGCTCGGAATTCGCCACTCCCTCTGCGAGAAAGTCGATCCGCACGAGTTGCGTCGTGTTGCGGAAGTTGGCGAGCATCAGGTGCGTGCGAAAGATCTGGCTGACGCCCTGGACTGTTCCGGCTGCGCCGATGACGAGGCGGTTTCCGGCGCCGCTTTGAAGGACGGCCGAAGGCTCGACCGGCTGTGAAAAAGCCGGTCCTGCGAGAAGCGCTGCGGAGAGTGCGATGACGAGTGCGTTGAATTTCATGAATGTCCTCCCGTGGTGGGGCTACTTGAAAGGCCCCCCAAACGCGGTCTATTCGGTTCTCGTGCCGCTTTTCTGACGCGCTCAACCGCTAGGTGAGGACTGGGGATCGAGCTCGGCCTGGACGGCGAGCTTCGCATCGATCATGACGTGGTGCTCCAGCCCGATGAGTCCGGCGAGCTTCCGCACGAGGTAGTTCTCGTACTGATGGAGGTTGCCGTCCCTGTAGACCAGCCGCCACATTTCCTTGACGATCTCGATCCGCTCCGGAATCGTGGAGTTCTGACGGATGTAGTTCGTCATCGCGAAGTGATCAATCGTCTCCGAACGAAGCTCTTCCGCGGACTCGACGAGCTGTCTCGCATCGTCCTCGGAAAGCTCGAAACGGGAGCGGAGATACTCGACGATGTCCTTCTTCTCGGCGATCGAGAACGAGTCGTCAGCGTAGGCGATCTCCAGAAGAACGGAGGCGGTCGCGAGGCGCATCCTGTGGTGGTGTTCCCGCTCGCGCTCCTCGGGGCTGGGACCGGACACCTGCTCGCGGAGGAAACGGGCGATACTCGAAAAACTCATCGGTCAGGAGACCTCTGACAGCGGGAACGCTTCGCCGTGCCAGGAGCTTGCAGCGGGCCGGATCCAGCTTCCTTCCCGAAGCTCGTCGATCGAATCGACCGTGATGTCGTAAACCAGCGTCCCAGGCCCGACCTGTCCCGACTCGGCAAGCTTGCGGAACTCCGAACGGGATGACGAGCGGATCTGATCGCCCTCCCGCCAGTAGACGGGGGTGGAGTCGAGCAGGTCGATCCCGATCTCGGCCGAAAGGCTGCGGACTGTCCTGAACAGCTTATCCATCGAGCAGCCGGAGTTCATCACGGCCTCCTCGGCTGCGACGATCAGAAATCTCCCATCCCGAATCTCGAAGGCGGCGTGAACCTCGTTCCCCTTCGATTTCCACGTCGAACCGAACCGGGTCATCGCGTCCTCGATCTTCCGCTCGATGGCGGGGTCGATCGGGGCGGGGGAGGCGAAGATCCAAAGCTTGGAGGTGCTGTCGAGTTTCGAAAGATCTGTCAGGGCCATGCGGATATGTCTCCTGGGTGTCAGGCCAGCGCCTTGGTGACGATCGCCTTCTGTTGAGCTTCGTGGCGGACGTGTGAACCCGTCGCCGGCGACGCGCTGAACTGGCGTCCGAGGTAGCTGAGCGGAAGCGAGGTGAGTGGCGCGAGCTTCTCGTCGATGAAGTCCCAGCCGCCCATGTTGCGCGGCTCTTCCTGAGCCCATACGATCTCGCTCGCGTTCGAGTAACGCCCCAGAGCCTCGAGAATCATCGGCTTGGGCCAGGGGTAAAACTGTTCGAGCCGGAGGATGGCGACATCCTTCGCCCCGTTCTGCTCGCGGGCTGCCCAGAGATCGTAAAAGAGCTTCCCGGAAGTGAATACGACCTTTCGGACGGCGCTCGGATCGTTCCCGTCGGCGAGAAACATCGGATCGTCGAGGACAGGCTCGAACCGGCCAGCGGTGAAGTGCCCGATCGGCGAGACCGCCTGCGGATGGCGGAGGAGCGATTTTGGGGTCATCACGACGAGCGGCTTCCGCGGATGGTTGCGCATCTGCCGCCTGAGCGCGTGGTAGTACTGCGCAGGCGTCGTTGGATAGATCACCTGCATGTTCCCCTCGGCGCAGAGGATCAGGAACCGCTCGAGGCGTGCGCTCGAGTGCTCGGGCCCCTGCCCCTCGTAGCCGTGCGGAAGGAGCAGGACAAGCCCGCTGTGCTGACCCCACTTCTCTTCCGCGCTCGAGATGAACTGGTCGATGATGATCTGCGCGCCGTTCATGAAGTCGCCGAACTGCGCTTCCCATAGCACCAGGGTGTCGGGATCGACGACCGAGTAGCCGTATTCGAATCCGAGCACGCCGTACTCCGAGAGAAGCGAGTCGTAGACCGAGAAACCGATCCTGGCGTCCTCGGTGAGCCGCTGGTGGGCCGGCAGTGTTTCGTCGAGCGCGCTCACGTCCTTGGGATCGTTGAGAGGAAGGTACTCGCGTCCGCTCTGGTAGTCGACGAACACCGCATGGCGATGGGAGAACGTTCCGCGTCCGCTATCCTGCCCGCTCAGCCGGACCCGGAAACCGTCGAGCATGATGGCGCCGAAAGCGAGTTGCTCGCCGGCGGCCCAGTCGAGCGCGTTCGTCCCCTCGATCATCGCGCGACGCTTGTCGAGGAGCGGCTTGAGCTTCGGATGCATTTGGAAGCCGTCGGGGACTGTCGTGATCGCGCGTCCGATGACGGTCACGGCCTGGGGCGTGACCGAGGTGTCGGGTGAAGGTTCAGGCTGGATCCCCGTCACCTCCTCGTCCGTGTAGAGCGGGTCGGGGTCCGTGACCTGCGGCGTCTCGGTCTCGCGCGTCCGATCGAACCCTTCCTGGAGCTTCGCCTGGAAGCTGTCGAGCCAGCTCTCGGCTTCCTTCGGGTCGAGGTCCCCCTTGCGGAGAAGGTTCTCGGTGTAGAGCTTGCGCGTCGACCTGTGGTCGCGGATGAGTTTGTACATGCGGGGCTGCGTGAAAGACGGGTCGTCTCCCTCGTTATGCCCGAGCCGGCGGTAGCAGAGCATGTCGATGACCACGTCCTTCGAGAACTTCTGCCGGAACTCGAAGGCGATCTCGATCGCGCGGACGCACGCTTCGGGATCGTCGCCGTTCACGTGGAAGATGGGTGCCTGAACCATCTTGGCGACGTCGGTCGCGTAGACGGAGGAGCGCGCCTCTTCCGGGCCGGTCGTGAACCCGATCTGGTTGTTGACCACGACGTGGACCGTTCCGCCCGTCGTGTATCCGGGAAGCTGGGAGAGGTTCAGGGTTTCGGCCACCACGCCCTGGCCGGCGAACGCGGCGTCGCCGTGAAGGAGCAGCGGGATCACCTTCGATCGGTCGCGGTCGTCGCGGAGCTTCTGGGTGGCCCGGACCATTCCTTCGACGATCGGATCGACGGCCTCGAGGTGACTCGGGTTCGAGGCGAGCGTGAGGGTGATCTCTCGGCCATTGGCCGCCTTGTGCGACCCCTCGGCCCCGAGGTGATACTTCACGTCTCCCGATCCCTGTGCGCTCTCCGGGTCGAGGTCCCCCTCGAACTCGTTGAAGATCTTCTCGTACGACTTCCCCATCAGGTTGGCCAGCACGTTCAGCCGCCCGCGATGCGCCATTCCGATCACGAAGCTTTCGACCTCGCCCTCGGCCGCTCTGTTGAACAGGTGGTCGACCGTCGGAATCAGGGATTCAGACCCTTCGAGCGAGAAGCGCTTGTGG
>JBHEOL010000029.1:0-4089 GCA_046261635.1 Thermoanaerobaculia bacterium
GAGCTGGAGAGGCGGCCTCCGCGCCGAGTTCGAGCTCACGCCGAACGTCGACCTCGTCGCCGGATGGCGGGAGCGCAACCGCGAGCTCGAAGGCTCGGCTCTGATCAACACACTCTTCCTCGACTCGGTCGGGTTCAGCGGTGGTGCGGCAGAGGATCTCGAAGAGCTGCTGTCCACCGACAACTCGCTCGAGCGTGGAGAGACGTCGCTCAACGTCGGCGTCCGGGCCCGGGCAATCGGCCCCTTCACCGCGTGGGCGTTCTTCCGTCAGACCGACCAGGACCTGACCTACAGTCCCGACCTGGCCGAGATCATCGTTCCCGGAGGCCAGGGCGGCACCTTCGATCGCTCGATCGATTCGATCGACCTCGGGGGCTCGTTCAACATGGCCGGCTTCACGCTGACCGCGGCATGGCGCTCCGACGAGGCCGACCAGCCGGTGACTCGCACCGACTTCCTCGACCGCGACCGCTCCAGGCTGCGCGCTTACTGGACCAGCCCCGCGCGCAAGGTTCGTGTCGGCGCCACCGCCGAGCGGATCGAGCAGAGCAACGACCGCGCCGGGTTCCAGTACGATTCCGAGATCGAGCAGGTTTCGGCCGATCTCGAGATCTCACCCATCGATCCCCTGCAGTTCTGGATCAACTGGTCTGATTATCAGGTCGACACGTCGATCCTGATCCGCCTCCCCCAGACCTTCGAGACCGTTCCTTCGATTCACGGAGAAGACGGCGATTCGATCGAAGCGGGCCTCCGCCTGTTCGTTCGCCGCCTCACCGCAGACCTCTCGTTCGGGCAGTTCCAGAACGAGGGAACCTATCCCTTCGACATCGACCGCTTCCGTGCCCGTCTCGGCTACGACTTCAACGATCGCTACGGCATCGCCGGGGAGTGGAGCCACGACGAGTACAGCGAGGACCTTCTCGCTCTCGGAGACTACGACGCTGATCGCATCGGAGTCTTCCTCCGGTGGCGGCCGTAGTCGGGACGACAATCCCCTGTTGCAGTACGAACGGCGCCCCACGGGGGGCGCCGTTCGATTTTCGGGCCGTCATTCTGAGTACGGGAAACCGCGCTGGAGCGCGGGTGGTGATTCACATGAACCGCGGCCGGCGCGATCCCGAGAACAGAAACAAGGGGGCAGGGGGCGGGGGAAGGGGAAGCACACGAGAACGTTCCCTGACCCCTGCCTCCCGCCCCCTTCGTGATCACCACGAAAGGGAGGTTCTGTCAGTGGCCTTTGCTTTCCCTAGCCCCTGGCCCCTAGCCCCTAGCCCCTAGCCGGAGGATGAATCCTCCGCCACTTTTCACGCGACCAGGATCGTCGCCAGCCCGAGAAAGAGTCCCATGCTGACCACGTCGGTGGCGGTCGTCAGGAAGATGCTCGAGGCCGTGGCGGGATCGGCCCCAAACCTTTTCAGGATGAGCGGAATCACCGCCCCGGCGATTCCGCTGATGACGCAGCTTCCGATCATTGCGATGAAGACGATCGTCGAGAGGATCACGGGACTCGGATGCTTCTGCAGCGTGGCGACCACGAACATTCCGAGCGCCGCTGTCACGCCGACGAGCGTCCCATTGAGGAGGCCGAGAAGACCTTCCTTCGCCACGAGAGCTTTCTGCTTCTCGGGCATCAGTTCGCCGAGCGTCATGCCGCGCAGCGCCACCGCGAGCGCCTGGCAACCCGTGTTGCCCGACTGCCCCGCGAGCACGGGGAGGAACATCGCGAGGATGACCACCTTGTCGATCGTTTCCTGGAACAGTCCGACGACGGCAGCTGCGAGGAAGGCGGTCACGAGGTTGAGCTGCAGCCAGGGGTGGCGGAACTTGAGGCTTCTCGGCCAGGGAGTCGCGAGTCGCTCTTCCTTGTCGACGCCGACCATCCGGCCGGCCTGCGCACTGATCTCGAACGCCTGTTCCTCGAACATCGACTGACCCCGGATCTGGCCGATCAGCCGCCGATCCGCATCGCAGACCGGGTAGACGGGGAAGTGGCGATGAAGCACCGCTTTCATCGCCTCTTCCAGTTTCATGGCCGGCTCGAGAAAGAAAATATCCTTGAGCATGACCTCGCCGAGCCTTGCGCCCGGGCTCGAGAGAAGCAGGTCCCTCATCGTGACGACACCGCAGAGGACGCCCGCCTCGTCGACGACGAACCCGTAGGTCACGAAGGCCCGCTTGGCGATCTCGCGAACGCGCTCGGTCGTTTCGCGGACCGTGAGATCGGGCGAGAAGACGGCGGCCGGAACCTCCATCATCCGCCCGATCGTATCGGCGGCATAGGAGCGGTTCCGAGACCATTGAAGCGCTTCCTGGGGCGGTGCGGCAGCGGCCAGCTCGTCTCTCCGCACGGGGTCGAGCGCGTCGATGATGTCCTGGGCGATCGCGGCGTTCAGGTGCCGCAGGATCTGCAGCGCAACGGCGTCGTCCTGGGCTGCGAGAAGGTCGGCCGCGCCCCGCGGGTCGCTTCGGCGCACGATCGTCAGCAGGAGGGCGGGGTCGATGGTCTCGGTGCGGAGCGCTTCGGTCATCCTGGTCTCCCGGTTCCGGCCAGGTCCCCGACCGAGCGCGCCTCCGCCGTCTCGATTCACCCTCGCCTGCAGCCCGGGCGGATCCGGCGCAGCGCGCGGGGGTGGCGAGACTCGACGACGGGCCTGAACCGGGGAATGGGCGGAAACTCTTCGCCGCACAGATTACAGGATTCCGCCGCGATGGACGAGAGAGGGGGATCCGGATCGCGGGGTGCGGAGCCGGTTTCGTGAGCGTTGTGATTTGACGGACGCTCCCGAAGCATTGGACTGGAGCGGGGAGGTTGCGTCCGATTTCTTGAAGTCTGCCTCCGCCGATATGCATTCGGGGGATGCGTTGTTCGATTGTTCACAAATGTAACAGCGAATCGCTATCGTCCATCGGTGGTGGGCAGTGTTCCCTCACAGGCGCCGGAGGAAACGAAACAAGATGCGCGGCACTCTGCACCGGTTCGTCGCAGGGTTTATCAAAAATTGACGCCGCAAGTGAGATCCGGCACCGAAGCTGATCCAGAAATCTGGAATCGGGCCGGCGCGGACGGAAAGCCGATCCTGGTCCATCTCCTTGAGTCCGGACGAGATAACGACGACGATCCGCCGCGGCGTAGCGGCTGCACAGAGTCGAGCCGAATCTGACTGTTTTCGAAGCTGTCGCCGCCGGGAAACCAGGCGGTGTCGGGAAATGACAGGAGGTATGGATGAAGAGTTCTACGAAGTATGCAGTAGCGTTTCTGGCTCTTGTACTGATCACCGGAACGGTGTTCGGACAGGGGACCTCGAGCGCGCTCAACGGGCGCGTCGACCATGAAGGGTCCGGCCTGCCGGGGGTGACGGTCACGATCAGCTCCCCCAGCATGCAGGGCAACAGGGTCACCGTGACGGACGTGAACGGGAACTACAATTTCCCGTCGATTCCGCCGGGCGACTACACGATCGTCTTTGCGATGGACGGAATGGCGACCGTGACCAGGACGGTGCGGATCGGTCTGGCCAGGACCGAGCGCGTCAATGCGGATCTACGGCTCTCGGCCGTGGCCGAGGCGATTACGATCACGGCGTCGGCACCGGCGGTTCTGGAGACGACCGAGGTGCAGTCGAACTTCAGGAACGACCAGGTCGAGGAACTGCCCCTCGGGCGGACGGTGCAGAACATCGTATCCCTCTCCCCGGGAGTAACCACGACCGGCCCGGGCAACAACCCCCGCCAGACCAACCCGCCGATCACGATCTCGGGCGCCTACGCCTATGACTCGCTGTTCCTGGTGAACGGCGCGGTCACCAACGAGAACGTCCGCGGCCAGACGGACAACCTGTTCATCGAAGACGCGATCGAGGAGACCTCGATCATGACCGGGTCGATCTCGGCCGAATATGGCCGGTTCACCGGCGGCGTGGTCTCGGCGATCACCAAGTCGGGAGGCAACGAGTTTACCGGCAGCTTCCGGGACAGCTTCACCGATCCTTCCTGGACGGAGACGACTCCGCGTGGCGAGGCGAAGCCGGACAGCACCCTCAACGAGACCTATGAGGCGACTCTCGGCGGCCGCATCATCCGCGACCG
>JBHEOL010000044.1:0-3560 GCA_046261635.1 Thermoanaerobaculia bacterium
ACGTTCCATGGGTCGTCCCCGTCATGGTGAAGTACGGCGGGCTCCCCACCTGGATCGGCATCTCGCTCTACGTCCTGATGTCGGCGTACCTGGCGACGTATGGCGGACTCTTCGCGCTCATCGTCTACCGGATCCGCAGGGCGCATCCGGTGGCGATCTGGTTCGTCGTTCCGGCCGCGTGGGTCGCCGTCGAGTTTCTGCGCACCTACATCTTCACCGGGTTCCCGTGGCACCTGATCGCGACCGCGCTGATCGACACGCCGCCGCTCATCATTCTCGCGAGGGTCATCGGCCCTTACGGTGTCGGTTTTCTGACGCTTTTTCCCGCCGCGGCTCTCGGGTGGATCCTCGCGACCAATGCTCGTCCCAGGTTGAAGGCGACGGCGGCGATCGCGAGCGCGGTCCTGCTCCTCGGATGGCTGGCCGCGGGAGCGATCATGTTGCGGAGCCGCGACCTGCGAAGCGGAGCGCCGTTCACGCTCGCCCTGCTGCAGCCGAACATCACGCAGACGATGAGGTGGGACCCGCAATCGACGCTGACTCTTTACGAAAAGATGATGCGGATGAGCGTGAGGACGGCCGAGCAGGGGGCGCGGACGATCGTCTGGCCCGAGTCGACGGTCCCGCTCACGTTTCTCGCGAACGACTTCTACCGCGACGGAGTGGCGCTCGTCTCGGAGCGGTGGGGAGCGGACGTGATTCTCGGCTCGGTCGCCGAAGACCCCGAGGATATGAGCCGGCTCTGGAACGCGGCGTATCTCGTCTCCGGCGGAGAGGTGAAGGGGCGATACGACAAGATCCGGCTGGTGCCGTTCGGCGAGTACGTGCCGCTGAGGAAGGTGATCTTCTTCGCGGAGAAGCTGGTGCGGGCCGTCGGGGAGTTCCAGTTCGGAACCAGTGCCGCGCCCCTCGAGGGGAGGCACCGGTACGGGCTGGCGATCTGTTACGAAATCGTCTTTCCGCAGCTCGTGGCCGACCAGGTGCGGAACGGGTCGGACGTGCTGGTGACGATCACCAACGATGCCTGGTTCGACCAGAGCGCCGCCCCGCGTCAGCACCTCGATATGGCGCGCCTGAGGGCGGTTGAGACCGACCGCTGGCTGCTGAGGGCGGCGACCACGGGAATCTCGGCGCTCGTCGACCCGGCGGGAAGAATCATCGAGATGATTCCGTATGGGGAGGAAGGTGCGATCGTCGGTCGTGCCTGGGCACGACAATCAATCACTCCTTATGTAAGATTCGGCGACTGGTTCGCATGGCTGGCTGCGCTGACCGCGCTGATGGCCCTCGCGCTGCCGCGCCTGTTCGGAAAGGTTGGATGAGATGGCTGAAGACGTGATGACGAGGGTCGAGACGAGCCGCGAGAGACTCGAAGCGATCCGAGGTTATCTTTGACGTAGCTGCTGCCAGACAGGGGCTCGAGGACATCGAGAAAGAGATGTCCATCGAAGGTTTCTGGAACGACCCGGAGAAGGCGCAGGCGATCGGGCGCCGGCGCAGCATCCTCGAAAAGAGAATCTCGACGTCCGAATCGCTCGACTCGATGATCGAGGAGATCGAGGTCCTCATCGAGCTCCAGAAGGAAGGGGAGAAGGTCGAGTCCGACATCGACGCGACCCTCGAGAAGCTGGAGAAGGTTCTCGGCGACGTCGAGATCACGATGAAGCTCTCCGGAGAGTTCGACGACCGGAACTGCCTCGTCGCCATCCACCCGGGCGCGGGCGGCACCGAGTCGCAGGACTGGGCCGACATCCTCCTCAGGATGATCCTCCGCTACTGCGAGCGGAAGGGTTTCGGCACGGAAATGATCGACTACCAGTCGGGCGAGGAAGCCGGCATCAAGAGCGTCACGTTCGCGGTGAAGGGGGAGTACGCCTACGGCTATCTCCGCTCCGAGCACGGCGTGCACCGTCTCGTTCGCATCTCTCCGTTCGACTCGGCCAAGCGCCGCCACACCTCGTTCGCTTCGGTTTATATTTACCCCGAGATCGACGACACCATCGAGATCGTGATCGACGACAAGGATCTCCGGATCGACACCTACCGTTCGTCCGGCGCCGGCGGCCAGCACGTCAACGTCACCGACTCGGCCGTGCGGATCACCCATCTTCCGACCGGTCTGGTCGCCGCCTGCCAGAACGAGCGGAGCCAGGGGCGGAACCGCGACACCGCGATGAAGCTCCTCAAGACCAAGCTCTATCAGCTCGAGCTCGACAAGCAGAAGGAAGAGCAGGCGAAGATCGAAGGGGAAAAGCGCGAGATCGGCTTCGGCAGCCAGATCCGCTCGTACGTCATGCAGCCCTACCAGATGATCAAGGATGTGCGGACGGGATACGAAGTCGGCGACATCCAGCGCGTCCTCGACGGAGAGCTCGACGGCTTCATCGAAGCCTTCCTCGGGGCCCAGGCGAAAAAGAGCGCCGACGACGACGCGAAGTAGCGCACGCGGGATTGGCTCACCAGGCCGGAGCGAGCGACGGATCTCTACCCAGCGCGGAGGGGTGACCTCTCGATCCTCGTCCCCGCCTCCCCGCAGAGTCGCGTATGCAGTCGCGTAACGCGGCAATCGATCAATTCCACCTGAGGCTGCAGGCGGCTCCGCGCCGATTTCCCTGTTTGCGCGCCGTGTTGCACGGCTAGAATGATTGGGTATTCTGCAGCTGAGGACAGATTTGGGCGCCTGAACATGAATGACGACATCGACGACGGCAGAAGCTACCTCGAGATCGAGATCGAGGGGGAATCGTCGGAGACCGAAATCTGGCTTGGTGACGACGCGGGCAGCCTCGTTCAGAAAGAGGTCGGTGTTCTGCGCTCAAGCCTCGGAGGCCAGTTCGCTTGTGAATTCCTTCAGGCCTACGGCGTAGAGAGTGTCGATGCTGCAAAGCTGTCGTACTATCAGCTGGTAGACGAGTTCTTCTGAGGAGGTCAGCCACCTAACAGGTCGCTGCAGCGGACCGTCGGCCCGTGACTCTGGCGTTAGGCGGCGGAGGAGAACGTGGCGCCGTTCGGAGGTAAAATACCCGAATGAGGATCATGAGCGGTACCGTCCATGACGGGCGAATTGTTGTCGAGGATGCACAACTCGCGGAGGGTGAGAAGGTTACTGTTCTCACCCGAGAGGGGACGGAGACATTTCGCGTGTCGCCGGAGCAAAAGCGCGAACTCCTTGAGTCAATCGGGCAGGCGAAGCGCGGAGAGTTCGTGGAGGCGGACGATCTGCTTCGAGAGTTGGAAGAGGCAAACTGATCGATGTCACTTCGGGTGAGACCGACTTCTCTCGCCGCCGAACAGATTCGAAGCGAATCACGATGGTGGCGAAGGAACCGGCTATCCGCACCCACTCTCTTTCGCGATGAGATCCGACGAGCGTTCGATCTAATCGCTGAGCATCCTGAGATCGGTGCCGTTGCTGAGGACACAGAGATCGAGGGAGTGCGGCGTGTCCTTCTCGCTGCAACCCATCACTACCTGTACTACTCCGTCGACGAGACGGTCGGAACAATTCAAATTCTTGCCGTTTGGAGCACCAGTCGCGAGGAAGGACCGCACCTGTAGTC
>JBHEOL010000048.1:0-3978 GCA_046261635.1 Thermoanaerobaculia bacterium
GCCCCTTCCGCCAGCGCCACGTCCTTCGAAAGGATGATCGTCGCCAGCGTCGATCCGAGTGCCACCGTGACGACCAGATCGAATGCGTTCAGTTTCGTCAGCGTCCGCTTCCCCGAGACCCGGAGAAACAGCACCAGCGCCACATACGCCAGGATCGAAATGACGAAAACGCGAATGAGCCCCTGAATGTCGTCGAAGAACATGACCGGGGAGTCGTTTCAATGTTCGGGCCCGAAAGGGGGAGAAAGGACAAGCCAGAAGCCAGAAGGCAGAAGGCAGAAGGAAGGAAGCCAGAAGCCAGAAGCCAGAAGCCAGAAGAAAAGTCAGAAGCCAAGGCCCGAAAGTCCTTAAGGCCGGAAAACCCGGTGATTCGGCGATGGCGGCAAGGCGGGGGGCGGTGTTTGCCTTTGATCGGAGCTTCTGGCTTCTGGTTTGTCTTTCCTTCTGCCTTCTGCCTTCTGGCTTCTGCCTTGGTATCTGGCAACCCCCTTGCTCTCGCAACCCCCAGAAATGGAGAACTCACGCTGTTGACTCGATCGCGCTTCGCTATTGCCATCCTCATCGGGTTTCTGCTGGTCGCCGGCCTCATCGCGGGCGCTTCCGGCTGGTATGGGTACAGGGTCTGGACCGAGCTCGCTCCCGGCTCCTGGCGCACGCCGACCACGATCCTCGCGCACGACGGTGAGGTCTTCATGGAGGTCTACGGCGTCGAATGGCGGCAGACCGATCCGATCGTTCTGGAGGAGCTTCCCGAGCACATCCCGAACGCCTTTCTCGCCGCGGAGGATGTCCGTTTCCGCAGCCACCCCGGCATCGATCCTCTCGGCGTCGCGCGTGCCGCGCTCGCGAACGTCCGGAAGGGTGGAGTCGCGCAGGGGGGGAGCACCATCACGCAGCAGCTCGCGAAGACGCGATTCCTCACGACCGAGCGGACGTTCTCGCGGAAGGCGAGTGAGGCGCTCTACGCTCTCCACATCGAATTGAGACTCTCCAAGGACGACATCCTCGAGGCCTACCTCAACGACGTCTACCTCGGGCATCGGAAGGGAACGACCGTCGTCGGTCTCGACGAAGCGTCGCAGGTGTACTTCGGCAAGGGGGCGGCAGATCTGACGGTCGCCGAGGTGGCGCTTCTGGCAGGAATGATTCGCGCGCCGAACCGCGACAACCCGGAGGAAAACCCCGATGTGGCGAAGACGCGTCGCGATGCCGTGATTGCGACGATGCTCGACCGCGAGTGGATCGATCAGGCGGCGCACGACGAGGCGATCGAGGCTCCGGTCCGCTTCCGGAGAGGATCGCTTCCGACGCGGCCGCACCCCTGGTACGTCGCCGCCCTCCGGACCGAGCTCGGGGAGAAGATCGGCTCGCGGCGGATGGGGAGTGGAGGGCTGAAGATTCACGCCGCGGTCGACCCGGTGATGCAGGCCGCCGCCGAGGAGGCCGTGAAGTCGGGAGTCGAGCGTCTTCGCAGCCGGCGTCGTTGGCTCCGAAGCGGTGAGGAGCCGCTCCAGGCAGCGCTTCTCAGCATCGAGCCGGCGACCGGCGGAGTCCGGGCGCTCGTGGGCGGAGTCGATTACGCGCAATCGCAATACGACCGGACGCGGCGCATGAAGCGCCAGCCCGGATCCGCCATCAAGCCGTTCGCCTACGCTGCCGCTCTCGCCGGCGGGAAGATCACCGCGGCAACGATCCTGGTCGATCAACCGATCGAGATCGAGCTTTCGCGCAACGACATCTGGAAACCGCACAACTACGACGAGGAGTTCCGAGGCGAGGTGACCGTTCGGGAGGCGTTCGAGAAATCGCTCAACGTTCCCCTCGTCCGGCTCGTCGACGACATGGGGCCGCGCGCGGTCAGGAACGTGTTGAGCGACGCCCGTGTCGGGAAGGATTTCTCCGACACGCCCGCCATCGCTCTCGGAGTCGACGAGGTCGGCATGAGCGATCTCCTCGGCGCTTACTCCGCGTTTCCCAATCTCGGCTTCCGCGTCGAGCCGCATCTCGTCGAGAGCGTCGAGACCTCGAGCGGCCGCACGATCTATCGCCATCGCGCGAAACCCCGAAAAGTGATCGAGCCCGCCGTCGCCTATGTCATTCATTCCTTGATGCGTGGCGTGGTCGAGCGGGGAACCGCGGCAAGCCTCAGCCGCCAGGGCCTCGGCTACGTCGCCGGCAAGACCGGGACGACGAACGACTACCGCGACGCCTGGTTCGTCGGATACACCCCCGACCTGCTGACCGCGTCCTGGGTCGGGTTCGACGACGGCACGCCTCTGCGCATTTCGTCGGCCGAAGCCGCGCTTCCGATCTGGTCGTCGTACATGAGCCGCGCGCCGCATCAGAAGGCGACGATCGATCCCCCCGAGGGGGTCGTGCTCGTCGACATCGGCCGCGCCACGGGCGGGCTGTGGGCGCCAGGATGCGGGGAACGGTTCCGCGAGGCCTTTCTTGTCGGAAGCGAGCCGACGGAGCCGTGCAGGCCGCGCGCTGTGGCGCCTCCGATGTACGCGGAATTCGAGGAGCCGGCCGTGATCAGCGCCGAGAAGTTCCGCGAGTGGATGCAGGGCGCCCCCGGTGTGCAGCCGATCGAGATCGTGATCGAGCCGGGCTCGGGTGATCTCGACGACGATCCCGACGTGCTCGACGAGCGGGAGCGTCGCGAAATCGATCGTCAGCTCGAAGACGCTCTCCGTCAGTCCCCGCCCGAGCCTTCCCCGGCGCCGGGCACCGGGACGCCGCCGGTTGCGGTTCCGCCGGTCGAGCCGCCCACGATCGAGCCGCCGCAGCCGGCTCAGCCTGGCGAAGAGATCCGCCCACCGGATGGAGCGAAGGGGAAAGGCCCTCCGCGAGTCCGGCCCGGGCGGCCGCCAGGCGACGAACGGGGCCGGCCGGAGCGGCCGGACGACGGCCGTTGACCCAAGGTGAACACGAAGGGGGCGGGAGCCAGGGGGCAGGGGGCAGGGAACATCCTCGTGGCTTCCCTGTCCCCCGCCCCCTGCCTCCTGCCCCCTTGTTTCTCGTGTCGAGATCGCGCCGAACCTCGGTCCATTAATTCGCCACCCGCGCTCCAGCGCGGTTCCCGCCTCGGGGATGACTCACACTCCTGTGCTCGATCGACTTGACCCCGCCGCCCATCCGCCCTAGCTTGGACGACAGCGAAATCGACGGAGGTCCCCGATGAGCGACAGCAGCGATCGAACCGACAAACTCCCGAGGCGCGACGTTCTCAAGATTGGCGCGGCGGCCACCGCGGGTTTCCTCGCCGGCGGCGCTGGAAACGCCGATGCGGCGGCCCCCGCCCCCGCCCTCCCCGACAACCGCGCGACCGCAGGCGCGATGCCGACCCGCAACCTCGGCAAGACCGGCTTCCGCGTCGGCATCTTCTCCCTCGGCGGCCAGGCTGCGATCGAGCAGGCCGACAACGCCGACGCCGCGGTCCCCATCATCGACCGCGCACTCGATCTCGGCGTCAACTACATCGACACCTCGGCGCGCTACGGCGGCGACGAGCGGTGGAGCGAGCGCTACATCGGCCAGGTGATGAAGAAGCGCCGCTCCGAGGCCTTCCTCGCGACCAAGACACACGACCGGACGCGCGACGGCTCGATGAAGCTGCTCGAGAAATCGCTCGAGCTCCTCCAGACCGACCACATCGACCTCTGGCAGATCCACAACCTCTCGCGGATGGAGGAGGTCGACCGGATCTTCGCGAAGGGAGGTGCCGTCGAGGCGCTCATCGAGGCGCGCGAGAAGAAAATCGTCAAGTTCATCGGCATCACCGGTCACGCCGATCCGGACGTGCTGCTCGAGGCAACGCGCCGATTCCCGTTCGACACGATCCTCCTCGCCGTCAACGCGGCCGACCCGCATCACCTCAGTTTCGCGAAAGAGCTCCTTCCGGCCGCTGTCGAGCGGGAGATGGGGATCATCGGGATGAAGATCCCGGCGCGCGGGCGGCTTCTCACGAGCTGGAAC
>JBHEOL010000049.1:0-6676 GCA_046261635.1 Thermoanaerobaculia bacterium
GATCGTGGGGGACCCGAAGGACCATTCGACGACGGATCTGATTCGACGATCGAAGCAGTAAACAAGATCGCGGATCGCGGATTGCGGATTGCGCAACCACAGCTCACGATCAGCAATCAGCAATCAGCAATCAGCAATCAGCAATCCGCAATCAGCGATCCGCAATCCGCGATGTCTTCTCTCCTCATCCTCCGCCTCTCCGCCCTGGGCGACGTGATCCACACGCTCCCCGCGGTCGCGGAGCTCCGGCGAGCGCTCCCCGAGCGGAAGCTCGTATGGGCGGTGGAGGCACCGTACCGCGAGCTCGTCGAGACGGTGGCTCCCGTCGATCAGGTCGTCGGGCTCTCGACGAAAAAATGGCGGAAGTCTCCCTTCGCCGCGCCGACGCACTCGAGCGTTCGCGCCCTCGCGGGCGAGCTGCGCTCGGCGGTCGGTCGCGGCGATGCGATCGACTTCCAGGGGCTCGTGAAATCGGCGATGGTCGGCTGGTGGTCCGGCGCGCGGCTTCGCTTCGGCTTCGACGCGTCGGCGATCCGCGAGAAGGCGGCGCTCCTCTTTCTGAATCGGAGGATGGCCGTCCCCGAGGGGCTCCACGTGGTCGACATCAACCGCGCGCTCGCGCGCGGGGTCGTCGCGGCTCTCGGCGGTGCCGAGGTGGGTGAGGTCGAGCCGGATCTGAGCGCGTGGCCGGCGGACCCGTCGGGAGAGCTCGCGCCCCTGATGCGGGATCGTCCGGTCGTGCTCGTTCCGGGGGCGGGACGTCCCGGGAAACAGTGGAATATCGACCGCTTCCGATCCCTTGCAGCCTTCATCGAGGACGGGTTGCGTCTGCCGGTGGTCATCGCCTGGGGTCCGGGCGAGCGGCATCTCGCCGACGGCATCGCGGAGGGGGGGAAGGGGATGACAGCACCGCCGACTACGCTTCGCGAGCTCGCCTTCGTTCTCTCCCGCGCCAGGCTCGTCGTCGCCGGCGACACCGGCCCGCTGCACCTCGCGGCGGCGCTCGGCGCGGACGTGGTCGGCCTCTTCGGGCCGACCGACCCGCGGCGGAACGGCCCCTACGGCCAGATTCCGCGTTGCGTTGAGTCGTACAGCGGCAGTCGCACCATGGAGGAGATCGGAGTGGAACGGGTGATCGAACGCGTGCAGGAGGTTCTCGGTTGAAGCGCGCCGCCGTCTGGCTGGCGATCGCCTGCGCCTCCATTCCCCTCGGTGCCGCGAAGATCGACCTGAACGCGAGTCCCTACCTCGAGCGGGTCTTCACGGACGGCGAGCGGATCGAATACTCCCTCTCCTGGCTCGGCATCGTCGGCGGGAGCGCCGTCATGACCGTCGAGCCGCAGGGGGAGGTCATCCGCATCGATTCGATCGCGAAATCCGAAGGGGCCCTCGGGAGAATGTACCCGGTCCGCGACGTGATCCGCTCGCTGATCACGCGCGCCGACTTCTCGACCCTCCGGTTCGAGAAGACCCTCAACGAACGCGGCCGTCACAGGAAGGAGCTGACCGAGCTCGACCCCCGCAACGGAACCGGAAGACGGAAGGGGGAGGAGTTCGCGTACACGCCACCGGTTCTCGACCCGCTCTCATCGATCTATTACATCCGGACCCTCGAGATGACCCCCGGCAAGCGGCACACGATGCGGCTCCTCGCGGACGGCGACGAATACGAGATCGAGGCGATCGTTCTGCGGCGCGAGAATCTCAAGATTGGCGGCACCACCTTCGACACATGGCTCGTCGAGCCGAAGATGGCGAAGGGGGGGATCTTCCGGGACGAGAGCAACCGGTTGCTCATCTGGTTCACCGCCGACTCCCGCCGAGTGCCGGTCCGGATCCGCTCCGAGCTGGAGTTCGGTCACATCACCGCGACGCTCCGGCGGAGCCGGCTGGGACCCTTTGCCGGCGGCGGGGCCGCCGGCGAGTAGACAGGGAGAAGTAGTCAGGGGGAAGGGGCCACCGCCCGACCGTGGTGGCTGCGTTTCCCCTTGCGCTTCCGAGGCAGATGGATCGCGCGAGCGCCGGCCGTTCGTCCCGCGCCCCTTCCCCCTGACTACTTCTCCCTGACTACTCTCTTCCCCCTGTCTACTCTCCCAAATACTTACCAATAACTACGCGTTTCCGTTGACCGCCCCGCCGCCGGGTGCTAGACTCGCGGCGCGAATCAGTGTCCTAAATCACACGGAAAGAACCATTTGTCTGACAGTCTCTCCTTCGATTCCGGGAGGGGCTAACCCTGCTTTCGGGCTGGGAGCGCGACTTCGGGAGACACCCCAATTCATGAGTGTTCGGCTCGGCGAGCTTCTCATCAAAGCGAATCTGATCACCCAGGATCAGCTCAAGGACGCTTTGAAAACGCAGAAGGAGATGGGGGGAGCCAAGCTCGGCGAGGCCCTCATCAAGCTCGGCTTCGTGGCCGAGGAGGACATCACCGAGTGCCTCTCGCAGCAGTTCGGGGTCCCCTCGATCAACCTCAACCATTTCGAGATCGACGCATCGGTGATCAAGCTGATCCCGGCGGACGTCGCGCGCAAGTACAACATCCTGCCGGTCAACAAGACGGGCGCGACGATCACGATCGCGATGGCGGACCCGACGAACGTGTTCGCCATGGACGACATCAAGTTCATGACCGGGTACAACGTCGAGCCGGTCGTGGCGTCCGAGATCGGGATCAAGGCGGCGATCGACACCTATTACGGCACGACGTCCTCGCTCGAGCTCAAGAAGGTCATGGAGGATCTTCAGAGCTCGGAGAGCGCGGATCTCGAAGTGCTGGAGGAGGAAGAGGAGTTCGACATCGCGGCGCTGGCCGAGGCTTCGGAAGAGGCTCCGGTCGTCAAGCTCGTGAACCTGATCCTGACCGACGCGATCAAGCGCGGCGCCTCCGACATCCACATCGAGCCCTATGAGAAGGAGTACCGCGTCCGGTTCCGGATCGACGGTATCCTGTACGAGATCATGAACCCGCCGCTCAAGCTGCGGGACGCGATGACATCGCGCGTGAAGATTCTCTCGAAGCTCGACATCTCCGAGAAGCGGCTCCCCCAGGACGGGCGCATCAAGCTGAAGATGAGGCTCAACGAGAAGAACAAGGAGCTCGACTTCCGCGTCTCGGTCCTGCCGACGCTCTTCGGCGAGAAGATCGTCCTCCGGCTCCTCGACAAGGACAACCTGATGCTCGACCTGACCAAACTCGGGTTCGAGCCGGAGTCGCTCGCGAAATTCGAGGAGGCGATCTTCAAGCCGTGGGGGATGGTGCTCGTCACGGGTCCGACGGGCTCGGGGAAGACGAACACGCTCTATTCGGCGCTCTCGAAGGTCAACTCACCGGAAGTGAACATCATGACGGCCGAGGACCCGGTGGAGTTCAACCTGCCGGGGATCAACCAGGTCCAGATGAAGGAGCAGATCGGGCTGAACTTCGCCGCGACGCTGCGATCCTTCCTCCGGCAGGACCCGAACATCGTCCTGGTCGGCGAGATCCGCGACTTCGAGACGGCCGAGATCGCGATCAAGGCGGCGCTCACGGGGCACCTCGTGCTCTCGACGCTCCACACGAACGACGCCCCCTCGACGATCAACCGCCTGATGAACATGGGGATCGAGCCGTTTCTCGTCGCGACTTCGGTCCACCTGATCGCGGCGCAGCGGCTCGTCCGGCGCGTCTGCCAGAACTGCAAGGACGAGCTCGAGATGGCGCCGCAGGCGCTGGTCAATCTCGGCTTCACGCAGGACGAAGTCGCCACCAACTTCAAGGTTCTCAAGGGGCGCGGCTGCGAAAAGTGCAACAACACCGGCTACAAGGGGCGCGTCGGTCTGGTCGAGGTCATGGCGATCGACGACGAGCTGCGGGAGATGGTCCTGTCGGGCGCCTCGGCGATCGAGATCCGGAAGAAGGCCATCGAGAGCGGGATGATTACCTTGCGCCGGTCGGGATTGTTTAAGATCATGAAGGGAATCACTACGATCGAGGAAGTCGTCCGGGAGACCGTCCTTTAGGGCCGGACGTACGTAGGGACCGCGTGCGCGGTCCGTTTCGAGGTATCGATGGCAACGGTAACGCTTCATCAGCTGCTGAAGACGATGGTCGAGCGGGGCGGGTCCGACCTGCACATCACAACCAATTCTCCGCCGCAGATCCGCATCGACGGCAAGCTGGTCCCGCTCGATCTCGGAGTGATGACGGCGCCGGAGACCAAGCAGATCGTCTACTCCGTCCTGACCGACGCGCAGAAGCACCGCTTCGAGGAGAACCTCGAGCTCGACTTCTCGTTCGGGATCAAGGGGCTCGCGCGCTTCCGCGCGAACATCTTCAACCAGCGCGGCGCGACCGCCGCGGTCTACCGGCAGATCCCGTACGAGATCCTCGGCTTCAAGGAGCTCGGGCTTCCGGCGGTCGTCGAAGAGATTTGCCAGAAGCCGCGCGGGCTGGTCCTGGTGACCGGCCCGACCGGATCGGGAAAATCGACCACGCTCGCCGCGATGATCGACAAGATCAACCGCGAGCGCCACGAGCACATCATCACGATCGAGGACCCGGTCGAGTTTCTCCACAGCCACAAGGCCTGCATCGTCAACCAGCGCGAGCTGCACGCGGACACACACTCGTTCGCGAACGCGCTTCGCTCGGCCCTGCGGCAGGACCCGGACGTGGTGCTCATCGGCGAGATGCGCGATCTCGAGACGATCGAGTCCGCGCTCCGGATCGCCGAGACGGGCCACCTGACGTTCGGCACGCTGCACACGAACTCCGCCGCGCAGACCATCAACCGCGTCGTGGACGTCTTCCCGGCGCACCAGCAGTCGCAGATCCGCGCGCAGCTCTCGTTCGTGCTCGAGGGCATCCTCTGCCAGACGCTCCTTCCGCGCGCCAACGGCAAGGGCCGCGTGATGGCGATGGAGATCCTCGTGCCCAACGCCGCGATCCGGAATCTGATCCGCGAGGACAAGGTCCACCAGATCTACTCGATGATGCAGACCGGCCAGACCAAGTACGGGATGCAGACGTTCAACCAGTCGCTGGCCACGCTCTACTTCCGCAAGCAGATCACCCTGCAGACGGCGCTGAGCCGCTCGTCGAATCCGGACGAGCTTCAGGAGATGATCTCGCGCGGTGCGGGGACGATCGGGCAACAGCCAGCGTCAGCGGGGAAGTCGCGCGCATAAGGTAGCGGCGCACCGCGCGCCGTGCTCCGGGGTAGCGCAGGAGGTGAGGGATGCCGACATTCGAATGGAAGGGCCGGGGTAGGGCGGGGCAGGATCAGACGGGCGTGCTCGTCGCCGACTCGAAAGAGGCGGCAATCGGCGTACTCCGCCGCCAGCAGATCGTCGTCACCGCCGTCAAGGAAAAGGGGAAGGAGCTCGCGTTCCCGAAGTTCGGCGGGAGTGTTCCGCCGAAGCTGATCGCGATCTTCACGCGCCAGTTCTCCGTCATGATCGACGCCGGCCTCCCCCTCGTGCAGTGCCTCGAGATCCTCGGCTCCCAGCAGGAGAACAAGACCTTGAAGCGGGGCCTCCTCCAGATCCGCCAGGACGTCGAGAGCGGCTCGACCCTCGCCGACGCGATGCGCAAGCATCCGAAAATCTTCAACGACCTCTACACGAACATGGTCGCCGCCGGCGAGGCGGGCGGTATCCTCGACACGATCCTCCAGCGGCTCGCCGCCTACATCGAGAAGTCCGTCAAGCTCAACGCGCAGGTCAAGTCGGCGATGATCTATCCGGTTGCCGTCATCTCGATCGCGATCCTCGTCGTCGCGGTCATCCTCTGGAAGGTCATTCCCACGTTCGAGGCCCTCTTCAAGGGCCTGGGCGCCGAGCTCCCGATGCCGACCGTCGTCGTCATCGCGCTCTCGAACTTCATCGGCGACTTCTGGTGGCTGATCACCATCCTGATCATCGGCTTCGTCATCTTCATCAAGCGCTACCACGCGACGTACAAGGGGAAGCGGGTGCTCGACGGCATCATGCTCAAGGCCCCCGTCATCGGGCTGCTCCTCCGGAAGATCGCCGTCGCGCGTTTCTGCCGCACCCTCGCGACGCTCACCTCCTCCGGCGTCCCCATCCTCGACGGCCTCTCGATCACCGCGAAGACGGCCGGCAACTCCATCGTCGAGGACGCGATCATGGCCACCCGCAAGTCGGTCGAGGAAGGAAAGACGATCAGCGAGCCGCTCGCCGATACGGACGTCTTCCCGCCGATGGTCGTGCAGATGATCGCCGTCGGCGAACAGACCGGCGCGCTCGACACGATGCTCTCCAAGATCGCGGAGTTCTACGAGGACGAGGTCGACCTCGCCGTCGCCGGCCTCATGAAGCTCCTCGAGCCGATCCTCATCGCCTTCCTCGGCGTCGCCATCGGCGGCATCGTCGTCGCGATGTACATGCCGATGTTCACGCTGATCGGTCAGATCGGGTAGCGCGCGGAGCGCGCTACGGGTTCTGCGGGCCCGAGTCATGAGTCATGAGTCGGGAGTCGGGAGTCGGGAGTCAAACCCCGGCTCCCGATTTCCTTTTGTGCGAGATCGCCCCCCTCCCCCAGCCCCTCTCCCCGCTTCGCGGGGCGAGGGGAGCATGGTTTGCGCGGCCGCGCGAGCCTCGCCCGACTCCCGACTCCCGACCGACCCCTAGACCCCTAGACCCCTAGACCCCTAGACCCCCAGACCCCTAGACT
>JBHEOL010000072.1:0-6227 GCA_046261635.1 Thermoanaerobaculia bacterium
TCCGGTGAGGTTCTCGACGAACACCCTCCGCGCCTCGTCGAGGGTATCGACGTAGGCGTACTGGCCGTTGCCGCGGTTCGCGAGCTGTTCCATGAGGTGGTCGTTGTAGTTCCCCATGCCGAAGCCGACGGTGGTGAGCTCGATCCCGCGGCGGGCGGCGTCGCCGATTCGCGCGAGGATCGAGTCGGGTCCGGTTCGGCCGACGTTCGCGACGCCGTCCGAGCAGAGGATGACCCTGGTGATGCCGTCGCGGCGGAAGTGCTCGCCCGCCATCTCGTACGCGAGCAGGAGCCCCTCTTCCGCGTTGGTGGCGCCACCGGGCTGGAGCCGGTCGATCGCCCGGCGGATCGCCTCGTGGTCGGAGGTCGGCTCGAGGAGAATCTCTCCCCGCGAGCCATAGACCACCAGGCCGATGCGATCGCCGCGGTCGAGCTGATCGAGCAGGAGTTGGAGTGACTGCTTGACGAGTCCGAGTCGGTCTTCCCGTGCCATCGAGCCGGAGACGTCGACCGTGAAGATGAGCGTCGCCGCTTTTCGCGCGGCCCGTGTCACTTCACGCCCACGGATTCCGATCCGCACCCCGTAGTACCGCTCGCCGCGGAGATACGGCCACGGTCCACCCTCGGTCCGGATCGCGAAGTTCTCGCGCCGGGGTGCCGGGTCGCCATAGTTGAACGAGTTGATGAATTCCTCCGCGCGGATGGCTTCCGGCGGCGGCACGTGGCCGTCGCTCAGGTACCGCCGCGCGACCGTGTACGAGCCGGTGTCGACGTCGAGCCCGAAGGTCGAGAGCCGGTCGTCCTCCGTATCGATGAAGGGGTTCGTTCCCCAGGTACGGAAGAAGACGTCGCCATACGGCTGGTCATTCGGTTCGGCCGTCCCGCCCGTGGAAGGAGCGGCGGACGGGGCCACGACGGGAGGAGGCGGCCTATGGGCGAGCTTGTGCTGTCCCGTGATCGTGATCGACTCGCTGATCTGCGCGCTCTGGTCCCGCTCCACTTTCGGCTCGGCGATGCGCTTGCCGGAAAGGCTGTCCTGGACTCCGCCCTGGATTCCGCTCTGGATTCCGCCCACGACGCCGCCGTGAACGTTGGTCGCGGAGGTCGACGGCATGGGAGCGTGTGGTGCTTCCGCCGTCACACCGATGCTCTGGCGGATTTCGGCGCGATCCCTCCCAGCAGATTCGGATCCGGCGCGGTCGGTCTTCGCGGGCGCGGTCGTGGCCATGGAGCCGCGGGTCTGCCGGCCGGTCTCGCCCGAGGCGGCGCCGGCCTGCGTGGTGGTCTCCTGGATCGCTCTTTCCACGAAGAGGTCGCTGGATTCCCCTTCCGGCCCCTCTCGGACCTCGGCGGGCCGCTGGGTCGTGGGTTCGGCAGGGGAGATGTCGATCGACCCGCTCTGGGGCTCGACCGCCGGCTCCGTGCGAACGGAGATCCCGTCGATGTCGGGGCTCAGCGGATCGCGCGAGGCCTGCCAGGCGAAGAAGCCTACGCCGATGAAGACGACGAGCATGGCGGCGACCTGCCACCAGCGCGCCCCGATCGTGGTCGGGCGTTTCGCCGCGAGAGCGGCGAAATCCTCGGGGATCTCGTTCTGGATGTTCTGGAGAAGCGTGGCAGGCGGCTCGTCGGACGATACTTCTGAGAGGCGCCGGCGGATTTCGTCGTTCTGGTTCATGAGGAAGCTCCCGTGAGTTGGCCCTCGATCTGGGCGAGAGCGCGGGCGAGCCGTTTGCGGACGGCGACGGTCGTGATTTTCTCGACCTCCGCGATCTCGCGCACTGGCATTTCGCCCCAGTAGTGGGCGGTGATGGTGAAGCGAAGGGGATCCGGCAGCGCAAGAACCGCGTTGCGAAGCCTTCGCTCGTCTTCTCTCTGCCGCAGGACGTCATCCGCGGCGGGGGCAGGATCGGCGAGTGGCGGCGGGTCGTCATCGTCCGTGCTCACGAGCCTCGGGCCGCGAATCGCGTTGAGGAACGTCGTGTAAGCGATCCGGTGGAGCCAGGTCGAGATCCTCGACCGCCCGTCGAACCGCCCCAGCGACTGCCACGCCTTCCGGAACGTCTCCTGCGTCAGGTCCGCGGCCCGGTCGGTGTCGCCCGTCAGCTTCCGCAGGTACCCGTAGACCGCGCGGTACTCCTGCTGCGCGAGCGTATCGGCGGCCGAGCGGTCTCCCGCATGGATCCGGTCGAGCAACGCCCCATCGGTATTCGAAGGTGGAAAAACTCCCGCTTGCACGTTCATGGCACCTGCCTGTGCTGGCCCAGCATTGGTGTTCATGTTCTATTGGACACGGGCGGCGCCGGAAAGGAAACCGCCACGACACCGGGGGGGGGGCCAAGCCGACCGCGCTGCGATAGGATTGCCGCCATGAAACTCCTCCTTCTGAGCAACTCTTCCATTCACGGCGAGGGATATCTCGACTGGGCCGAGTCCGAGATCCGCCCGTTCTTCAGCGGTGTTCAGCGGGTGGTGTTCGTCCCGTGGGCGCTCGACGACGTCGATGGCTACGCCCGGACGGCGCGCGAGAGGTTCGAAAAGATGGGGATCGCGTTGACCTCGATCCACGAGGCGAGCGAACCGCGCGCGGCGGCCGCGGAGGCGGAGGGCTTTTTCGTGGGAGGCGGGAACAGCTTCCGCCTTCTGACGCGGCTCTACGTGACCGGAACGCTCGAGGCGATCGGCCGCCGCGTCCGGGAAGGAGGAGCGAGGTACATGGGCTCGAGCGCCGGAACGAACATGGCCTGCCCATCCATCAAGACGACGAACGACATGCCGATCGTCTATCCGCCGAGCTTCGACGCCCTCGGGCTGATTCCGTTCCAGATCAACCCGCACTACCTCGATCCCGATCCGGGCTCGACGCACATGGGGGAGACGCGCGAGAAGCGAATCCTCGAGTTCCACGAGATGAACGATGCACCGGTCCTGGGGTTGCGGGAGGGAGCCCTGATCCGGGTCGACGGGAGCGAGGCGACGCTGTGGGGGAGAAAAGGGGCGCGGCTCTTCCGGAAAGGGGAGGAGCCGAAGGAGCTCGAGCCGGGAGATGTCATCCCGAGCGTAGCGAGGGATCAGGGTGGGTGGGGAATTCGGTAACGCGGGAGCCCTGTCGGCGGGGGAAGTGAGTTCGCGTTGCGGGTCGGACGAATTCACATCGCCCGCCGACAGGGTTCCCGCGTCGCTCGAATCTCCCGCCCCCCCTGATCCCTCGCTACGCTCGGGATGACAAACCCCGAACCGAAATCCACAGTTAGAAGAAGGTCATCCTCCCATGTCAAACCCGAGGTAGCCTCGGTTCATGAAGCTGTACTACGTCTACATCCTCGCATCCCGATCCCGCTCGACTTACATCGGAATCACCGGGAATCTGGAGAGGCGGTTGTGGCAGCACCGAAATGGGGTCGGGAGCGTGCATGCACGTCGCTACAAAGAGCACAAGCTCGTCCATTACGAGATCTTCGGGTCGGTTGAGATGGCGATCGCACGGGAGAAGCAGCTGAAGGGATGGCGGCGGGAGAAAAAGGTACGCCTAATCGAAACGCGGAATCCGGAGTGGGAGGAACTTGCACCCTGGAAGAGTGAGCTACGTGCGTAGCCTAGTCCGTTCAATCTGACGAACTCACACTCCGCGCCGACAAGGTTTCCGCGTCACCGGATTCCCCACCCACCCTGATCCCTCACTCCGTTCGGGATGACATGGTCGGGATGACTACCTCGCCAATCCCGACGGGAGTCTCGGCGAGGAGAGGAGTTCCTCGAACAGCTCCCAGCGGCGCTCGGGGTCCGTCCCGCCCCCGAGGGCTTCGATGTGGCGGCGGACGAGGTCCTTCCCGAGGTTGTAATTGATGACGTACGCGCCGTACTGGTCCATGAATCGCACGCGGCGCTGGGCCAGTTCGGGGGTGTAGAGGCCGTACCGGACCAGCCAGGCTGCCGCTTCCTCGCCGGTGATCTCTCCGTTGAGATAGCGGCGCGCGGCTTCGTTCCCGGCGTAGTTGAGCTTCGCGATCAGATCCTGAACCTGGTAGTACTCGGGAGCGCGCGCAGGGTCGAGGCCGGCGAGCGGGAAGAGCGTATCGCGCTCGTACGAGACCCGCTCGTCGCCCGGGAATGCAACGTCGATCCCGTAGTTCGCCGAGCCCTCCGCGATGAGCGATTGCGGCGAGAAGAGTGCGTAGACCGAGTTCTCGACCCACCCGCGGTCGTTCACCAGGTTCTTCTCGAGCAGGACGTTGTAGACGTGGTGGCCGGGATATCCCTCGTGGCAGGCGAGGTCGATCGCCCGGTCGATCTGGATAGGGAGGTCCGTGTTGACCTGGATCAGGCTCTTGTAGTCGCCCTGATACCAGTTGTAGCCGCTCCACGACTTTCCAGTGACGTACTCGATGCGGAAACTCTCTTCGTGGGGAAGGTCGAGGTGGCGGGTGGTTCGCGCGCGGCAGGCATCGACCGCGGCGCGGAAGACGAGGTCGAGCTTCTCGGTGGGAATGACGAAATCCTTCCGGAAGGCGGCAAGTCTCGGCGAGAGATCGCCCTCACCCGGCAGGACCGAATCGAGCTGATCGAGGATGGCCTGGAACTCCGCCTCGGTCTTTCGCGGCGGCTCGACGTCGTAGAGCGCCGTGGCCTGCTCGTCGAAGGAGAGTTTCTTCCCGCTGAGCATGTCCGTGCGTGAGACGAGAGCCCGGAGCTGACGGGTCAGGTATTGATGCCGGAGGGCGAGCATCTCGTCCCCAGGGAGCGGTCTCGCCGTCAGATCGGCCACCAGCATGGAGGCGAGCTCCGCGATCCGGCTCAGGGGAAGCTGTTCGCTTTTTGCCTGCGCCCGCCATTCGGGCGGGCCGTAGAAGGCGTCGACGTAGTCCTCGTCGTGAAGACCCATGGCGAGAACGAGTCGGACGTACTGACGCGCGATGGAATCGAGGTCGGTCATCTGCGGCTCCATTCGATCGATTCGGCCATCGGTCTGGACCGCTGAGGAGCAGCCGAGCAGGAGGGCGAGAGCGAGGGGGAAAACGAAGGTTTTCATCGGAGCGAATTGTATCAGTCGGTACGCTGCGGGCGGCGGGAGGCGGTCTGGTCGTCCGGATCGACCGGAGCGGACTGGGCCTGGGCTCGTACGATGTCGCCCGAGGTGAGGATGCCGAGGAATCTGCGGCTTACGGCGCTGTCGACGACGGCGATGACGTGCGCGCCGATCTCGTGGAGCCGGATGGCGGCCTTCTGCAGCGTCTCGTTGGGAAGGACGAACTCGGCGCGCGTGATCGCCTCGACCACGGGACGGCTCCCTCCGCCGCTCTCGCGCTGGGCCAGAAGACGCATCCGGTTGACGAAACCGGCGAACTGCCCGGAACTGCTCACGACCGGGAAGGTCGTGTAATCGTAATCGGCGACGGAGGCAAGCGCCTGATCGATCGTGGCTTCGGCCGGGATCGTCGCCGGTTTGGTCAGCATGGCCGTCGCCACCGGCATCGACCCGATCGCGGGAGTCCTGTGCTGGATATGGATGCCGTCCTGCTGAAGAAGCGCCTGGTAAATCGGAACCGGGCGCCACTTCCTCGCCAGGCCGAAGGCGGTCATGTTCGCGATCATCAGTGGGAGGATCAGCGAATAACCGTCCGTCATCTCGAAGATGATCAGAACCGAGGTGATCGGGGCGCGGATGATGCCGGCGAACACGGCTCCCATGCCGACGAGCGCGAAAGCGCCGATCTGTTCGCTGGAGCTGCCAAAGACGGCCTGGTCGAGGTGACCGACGGCGCCGCCGAGCATGCCACCGATGAAGAGAGCGGGCGCGAAGATTCCGCCGGCGCCCCCGCTCGCGTAGGAGAAGACGGTGGCGATGACCTTGAGGGCGCAGAGGACGAGCAGGGCCTTGACGCCGAGGCTGCCGCCGAGAGCCGTCGCGAGTGTCTCGTACCCGCCGCCGAGGATGCCGGCGGAGCTGACGGAAAGGAGTGCCACCACGGCCAGAAGGCCGGTGACGAATCCTCCGATGGCGGGGCGGGCCCACTCCGGAATGCGTTTCATCTCGCGGAACCGCCCCCGCATGTTCAGGAGCAGGTCGGTGAACACGATGGAGACGACCGCGGCGAGGATGCCGAGAATGGCGTACAGAAAAAGAGAGGACGTGTGTTCGAGCGAGTAGTTGTGCGTGACGTTGAAAACGGGGTCCTCGCCGAGAACCGAACGCTCGATCGCGGCGGCCACGGCCGCTGCGATGATGAC
>JBHEOL010000084.1:0-4307 GCA_046261635.1 Thermoanaerobaculia bacterium
GGCTAGGAAAGGCCGACGGCAGAAGTGACGCGTCGTCCTGAGAAGGCGCAGCCGACGAAGGAACTCAAGATGCGAAGCGCGTGTTGGCGGACGTGCAGGTGGGCGACATCCTGCAATTCTGAGGTCCTTCGGTCGCGCCCACCGATCCCGTCGCGATTTCCCCTTTCGCGGCGCTCCCTCAGGATGACGAGGGTTTTGCTCTTACTTCTGCCTTCTGCCTTCTGCCTTCTGACTTCTGGCTTTCCTGGCCCCTAGTCCCTAGCCCCTGCCTTTCGGATTCTCCACGATCATCGCGATTCCCTGGCCGCCACCGATGCAGGCCGAGGCGAGACCGTACCGCTTGTTCTGCCGGCGCAGGGAATGGAGCAGGGTCAGGACGAGTCTGGTCCCCGTGGCCCCCAGCGGATGACCGAGAGCGATCGCCCCGCCGTTGACGTTGAGTTTTTCCTCGTCGATGCCGAGCTCGCGGATGACCGCCATGATCTGTCCGGCGAACGCCTCGTTGATCTCGATCAGGTCCATCTGGTCGAGCGTCATGCCGGCCCGCTCGAGGGCGAGCTTCGTCGACGGGACCGGACCGATGCCCATCACGTCGGGATCGCAGCCGCTGATCCCCCAGGAGACGATGTTCCCGAGCGGCTTCCGCCCGGCCTCGCGGGCCTTCTCCCCCGAGGCGACGACGAGCATGGCCGCGGCGTCGACGATACCGCTCGCGTTTCCCGCGGTGACGAACCCTTCCTTCGCGAAGGCGGGCTTGAGTTTGGCGAGACCCGCCATCGTCGTGTCGGGGCGGAGATGGTCGTCGGCGACCATCTGCTCGCCCTTCCGTCCGTACTTGACCGGCACGATCTCGTCCTTCAGGTGGCCCGCCTCGGTGGCGCGTCCGGCTTTCTGCTGGCTCCGGAGGGCGAACTCGTCCTGCTGTTCCCGCGTGATGCCGTAGCGCTGGGCGAGCTTGTCCGAGGTCTGCGCCATGTAGAGGCCGGTATGAGTATCGAGCAGCGCGACCATGAGAGAGTCTTCGAGCGCGCCCTGCCCGAGGCGAAGCCCCTTCCGGGCGCCCCGGATGACGTGGGGCGCCTGGCTCATGTTCTCCATTCCGCCCGCGAGAATCGTCGAGGCCTCGTCGAGCAGGATCTGCTCGGCTCCGCTGATGATCGACTGGATCCCCGACCCGCAGAGACGGTTGACGGTGAGCGCGGGAACGCGGTTGGGAACACCCGCCTTCAGCCCGACGTGGCGGGCGCCGTAGATGGCGTCCCCCGAGGTCTGCAGCGCGTTGCCGACGATCACGTGATCGATCTCCTCGGGCGCCATGCCGCTCCTCGTGAGCGCCTCCTTCGCGGCGATGACCGCGAGATCGATCGCGCTGATGTCGGAAAAGTTGCCGTTGTATTCGGCCATCGGGGTCCGTGCCCCGTCGATGATGACGACTTCTTTCATTCGGTTTCCTTCCCTTCCAAGGACGAGGAGCGCATCGTATCAAACCCTCGGCGACGGGATCGATTCCTCACGATCAGGACGAGGGCGATCACGATCGGCACCTGCACCGCGATCATCCAGATGCTTCCTTCAATGCCGAATCCACCGCCGGTGAGGAAGGCCGGTCCCGGATCCGACTGCGTGTAAAGCGTGGTCGAAGGGCGCCAGCCGCTCACTTCGTACCCGAGCACCGGACCGGAAAGGAGGTTCCACGCATAGTGAAGCGCGATCGGCGCCCACAGGTTGCGGAATGCGAGGAAGGCGAGCGAGAGGAGCACGCCCGCAACGATGATGTTGAACAGCCCGAGCCAGCCGACCGCGGGGTTGGCGGCGTGGAGGGCGCCGAACAGAAGCCCGCCCCCGCCCGCGGCGAGGGGTGCGCTCCAACGGGCGAGCTTCTGGAACGCCCACCCGCGGAAAACGAGCTCCTCGTGCAGAGCCGCGGGAAGAATGATGAGGAGCCCGTCGCCGAGGGCGATCCCCCTGCCCGGCTCGAGAGTCAGACCGGAGGAGAGAAGGATGAGACCGTGTCCGGCGCCGACGGCGAGGATGGCGATCGCGACCCCGCCCGCGAGGCTGGAGAGGGCATGTCGGGGAGGGACCCGGAGTCCGGCGTCAGGGAGGCGACCATCGAGGAAACGGCCGGCGACGAGCGTGGCGAAGAGGGCGGCGAGCAGGGCGCCCCACTGCGCGCCCGCCATCGAGTCCATGGCGCCGAAGCCGAGGAGCACGGCGAGTGCGAGCAGGTAGAGCGCGGCGAACAGCAGGGCTGCGCCGGCGGCGGCGGCCAGCTCGCGCAGCCGGGAGGGGGCGTGGCTGAGGTCGGGAGCGGCCATGGCTGAAAAAGAAAAGGCACGGTCGGAGGACCGTGCCTTTTCAGAGTCGGAGAAGAAACCTCATTCAGGGAGCGGCAACTCCTCGGCGATGATGCCGATATTGTGAGCTCCCGCGGCCCTTGCGGTATCGAGGAAGTTCATCGTGTCCTCGTAGCTCGCGGTGGGGTCGCCGGCGAAGAAAACCATCTTGCCGGTGTTTCCCTTCAGGACTCCCGCGATGCGCTGCGGGAACTGCTCGATGGTCATGGATTCGCGATTGATGTAAGCGCGTCCGTTCGCGGTGAAGCGAATGATGATCTGGTTCGGGTCGGTCGGCGAGCCGGCCGGCTGGGGAGGTGCCTTGGGCGGCACCTTGACCAGGTAGCCCATCTGGACGACCGGGGTGATGACCATGAAGATGATCAGAAGGACGAGAATGACGTCGATCAACGGGGTGACGTTGATGTCGGATTTGACTGTGCCTGCTCCGCCTACCTGCATGGTGTCAAACCCCCGACCCCGGCCCACCGGCCGGCTGCGCGATCAGTCCCACGTTCTCGAACCCGGTGTCCCGGCAAGCCTTGAGAACCTTCAGAACGTCGCCGTACTTGAGCTTGCGGTCGCCCTTGACCACGATCTCGCGATTCGGCTGCGTCTTGTAGATCTCCTTGAGCGCGGTTTCGATCTGGTCGGAACGAACCACGTTCGGCCCGACGTAAACCGATCCATCCGCCTTCACGGACACCTGAAGCTGATCCTTGGTTTCTGGAGTTTTCATGGGGTCCTCCGTAACGGGCAGGTTGACGGGAACGCCTTCCTGCAGCATGGGAGTAACGACCATGAAAATGATGAGAAGCACGAGGCAGACGTCGACGAACGGCGTGACGTTGATGTCCGACATCGCCTCCTTGGCGCCGAGCTTCCCTACCGAGCTATGCCATTTTTTATGCTTTAGCTTCATGAGCGGCTTCGGATTCTTTGAGGAAGTAAATGCTCATTTCTGAGCCGGAGTTGGACATCTCCACCGTGAAGCGATCAACCCGGCCCTGGAAGTAGTTATACGCCCAGACGGCAGGGATGGCGACGAAAAGGCCGAAAGCGGTCGCGACGAGCGCCTCTGCGATCCCGGCCGACACCGAGGCGATACCGCCGCCGGACTTGGCCATTCCTTCGAAGGCGTTGATGATCCCGACGACCGTTCCGAGCAGCCCGACGAAGGGGGCGGTGGCGCCGATGGTCGCGAGACCACCGAGGTTGTCCTTCAGCTCGGCGACGGTGATCATGGCGGTACGGTCCATGCCCTGACGGGCCGCTTCGACCGTGATCTCCGGATCGATGACGCGCTTGTCGCGGCGTCCGGCCTCGAACTCGAGCAGTCCTGCCGCGATGACCTTCGCCAGGTGGCTCTTCTTGTACTTCTTGGTGATGTCGATCGCTTCCTGGTACGCGCCACGGGTCAGCACGTTCGAAAGAGCGCCGATCAGCTTGAGCGACTGGCTCTTAGCCGCGCTGTAAAGGATGCTGCGCTCGATCATGATCCAGATTGAATAGATGGACATGCCGACCAGCACCAAGCTGATGGCCTTGACGACGATTCCCATCTGTTCCCAGATTGCCTGCGGACTCAAATCCATGGTGGGTTTCTCCTCCTCGGTTGCGCTCCGGACGCGCCGGAGTCAATTGTGTTCGTTCGACTAGTTGAGCTTGAAATTGACAGTCAGGTTGAAGATGACGTCCACGGGCTGGCCGTTGAGCGTCCCGGGACGGAACCTCCACCGGCGAACTGCGTCTGCGGCTGCCTGGTCGAGTCCGAACGGCAGGCCCTTGAGCACCTTCACGTTCGTGACGTTGCCTCTCTTGTCGATGATCGCCTCGATGATGACGATTCCCTGGATTCGCGCCTTCCGGGCGACTTCCGGATAGACCGGGTCGACCCGGTTGATCACGACCGGCGGCTTGACGTCTCCACCCACGCGGAGGGGAGCCTCCTGCACTGGCGCGTCGATCACG
>JBHEOL010000112.1:0-4526 GCA_046261635.1 Thermoanaerobaculia bacterium
CATCGTGACCCAGGGCGACACCGAGCCCGCCTCGGTCGAGCAGCAGCGCGCGCTCGGCGAGACCGCCCCCTCGCTCTACGACCTCCGCAACCTCTTCCAGGTCAACGTCGAGGAGGGACGGCATCTCTGGGCGATGGTCTACCTCCTCCACGCTTACTTCGGCCGCGACGGCCGGGATGAAGCCGAGGGGCTGCTCGAACGGCACTCGGGGGACATCGACAAGCCGCGAATCCTGTCGACCTTCAACGAGCCGATCGAGGACTGGCTCTCCTTCTTCATGTTCGCCTACTTCACCGATCGCGACGGCAAGTATCAGCTCAAAGCTCTCGCCGAGAGCGGCTTCGACCCGCTCGCGCGGACGTGTCAGTTCATGCTGACCGAGGAAGCCCACCACATGTTCGTCGGCGACACCGGCATCGGCCGCGTGGTGAAGCGGACGGTCGAAGTGATGAACGAGCTCAAGACCGATGACCCGGTGAAGGTGCGCGCAGCCGGAGCGATCGACCTCGGGACGATCCAGAAGTACATGAACTTCTGGTTCAGCTCCGCGCTCGATCTGTTCGGCGCCGACGTCTCGTCGAATGCGGCCAGCTATTTCGCGAGTGGCCTCAAAGGGCGTCCCGACGAAGGGCTGTACGAGGACCACGTCGCCGCGGGCGAGATGCAGCTCGAGATGCCGGATGGCAAGGGTGGCGTGAAGACCGAGACGGTCTCCATGCGCAACGCGATGAACGAGGTGATGCGCAACTCCTACATCCGCGACTGCGAGAACGGCGTCAAGCGGTGGAACAAGACGATCGAGAAGGGGGGCTACAAATACGAGCTCACGCTCCCGAGCTCACGCTTCCGCCGCACGGTCGGAAGCTGGGCCAACACCCCGACCGACCCGGCGGGCAAACCGATCGCCCCGGAAGCCTTCGCCGCCGGCATGAAGCACTGGATCCCGACTCCCGAAGACCAGGCCTTCGTCGCCTCGGTCATGAAACCGGTCTACGAGCCGGGCAGAGTCGCCGGGTGGATCGCCCCCCCGGACCGCGGCATCAACGGCCAGCCGGTCGACTACGAGTACGTCCGCGTCTGAGCAGGTGGCCACGGCTTGGTTTCATCAGCCGTGGCCGCAACCTTAGCCCAAAGGAGCGCAGGCGCATACCCGGGAGGCAAGGGCCGAAGGCCCGCCGCCTCCGCAAGCCCCGAAGGGGCGACGGCACATAGCCGGAGGTAAGCGTCGAAGGCGCGCAGCCTCCGGATCGCGCGCGGACCGGCGCCGCAAGGAATTACCGGCGCACGACAATCCGGCGCCGCGATACCTCCGGCCCTGTCGTCGCCTGAACCCCCTCCTCGTCGATGTAGAGACCGAGCGGCGCTCCCGCGACCGCCGTCCACACCTCCGCCGGACCGAGCCGGCGGAGAGGCGTGACACCCGTGATGAAAGCGCTCGACATCGTCACCTCGCTCGTGTAGAGATCGCTCCCTCGCACGACGGCGATGAGATAGCGATCGCCTCCCAGCGGGACGATCGAATGCGGGATCGAGGCGCCCCAGTGCGAATCGAATCGTTCGAAGAAGCGTCCGTCGCCGTGGAACGCGAGCAGCAGTGCGCGGTTGTCCACCGACACGAGTGCGAGAGCGCTGCTGCTACCACTTCCGACGTCGACGAGCCGATCGCCCTCTCGCCCCACGTCATCTCCTCGGAGGACCGTCCCCTCGTGCGAGAGCACGATGGTGCGCACGCGCCCTCGGGCGTTCCACCCGACGAAAAATCCCGTCCCGAGCGGAGTGATCTTCGCGGGTGAGTCCATTTGGCCGAAGGCCGGGAGGAGTGGGAATCCGCCGGGCACCACGGGCGAGCCATCCTCCCGAAGAGCGGTGCCCGTGAGGATGGAGGAAGGCGATCGCCAGACGACGAAGGTCGCTCCCCCATTGGACGCCACCGCTGGCGAAAAGCCTTCACCGATGAGGCCCGGCGCGGTCGCAGACGCGCCATCGCGGGAGATCGCCGCGGCGTAGATGGGTCGTGACAGCGACGTCCAGACCGCGAAGATCCGCTGCCCATCGAACGCCAGATCGTCGATGTGAGGAATGGAAGCCAGCGTAGCGACCGGCCCGAACGGATTGCCGCTCGCGTCGATCGCGCGACTGCGAACGATCCCCTCCGGCGACTGCGTCTGCTCGGCCCAGAAAGCGACGGCGTTCTCTCCCGTGGAAACGATGGCGGGCCTGGTCTGCGATGCGATGTTCGCGATCGAGATGAGCTCAGCTGGCTCCTGGAGCGTGCGCCCCGCTAAACGGTAAGCGTAAATGTTGCTCCCGGCGGTCCAGGGGTTGTCGTCCTCGTCCGGACGCAGCTCGAAGTAGAGCAGCCCCCCCGCCCACTCGCCGAGATAGACCGCTCTGGAGCCGTTCAGCCGATTCATCGCCACGAGCTCACCGTTGGGACCGAGGTCGACGATTACCGCGCCGTCGTCATCGACGAGGAGGATGGCAGCCCCGCCGTTCGAAGGGACCGCGTCCGCCAGGTGCGCGCCGGCTGCGATCTCGTTCTCACTGCCAAAGCCGCTGGCCGGATGGAAGCGAAACACGCCGACTCCCCCCTCGCGGTTCACCAGCAGGAGGACCCCGCCGGTTGTGCCAACCAAATCGACCAAATGAGTCGGCAACGCGTTCACGCGCAGATGCCGCACGCCCGTCGTTCCGTCGGAGAAGAGCTCGAAGGCTTCGGTCTCGCCATTCCGAATCACGAACGCCCATACCCGGCCATCGATCAACTCGAGGTCGAGAAGGTGCCCGGGTCCTGCTTCGGTTAATGCGATGCGCTGAAGATTTTCGTCCAGCCACGCGACGAACGCGTGCCCCTCGGAGTTGTAGCCGACCACCCACCGCTCCCCGTCCCACAGCGCGGCGCCCGCGTACCCTTCCACCGATCGGTTCAGCACCTGCTGTGCTCCCGCCTCACCCTCGGCGGAGACGCTCTGTACGATGACGTTGTTCACCGGAGCCGACATGAAGCGCGAACCGACCCGCGAGAAGGCGAGCAGATAGTCGCGTCCATTCGTCGCCAGAACCGGCCCAAAACCCGGATAGATGCTCCATGCAGATCCAGGCCGGTCGAGATTGCCGACGAAGATGCGATGAGACTCCCGCAGGGGAGAGAAATGGTTCTCCCAGGCGACGAGGGTCGTCTCGCCGTTCGAGATCGAGACCGGATTAAGGTCGGGATGGTTGACTGGCCCCAGAATCACCGGCCGGGGCGCGACGAGCTGGACCCCGAGAACGGGGAGAGCGGAGAGTAGGACAAGAAAAAGACACCGGAGCAATCGCATGACCAGCGTTGGTACGGATGCAAGCAGGGGACCGTCTGCGGGGCCCCTGAGAGTGGGAGCTGGCCGTGGCCACGGCTTGGTTTCATCAGCCGTGGCCGCACCGAGCCACGAAGCAAGGCTTATAAACTCCGCCTCGAACGACGTTCCCGCCTTCCCGCCATGACCCCGCTCCGTCGCACGAGTCCGCGGTTGATGAGACCAAACCGCGGCCACATCACAGCACCCGCACCTCCGCCCGGTGCCCGCGCGAGCGGCCGAGCCGCCGGTCGAGCGTCAGCAGCGGTGCCTCCAAAAGCTCCGCGAGAGCCACGTAGCAGGCGTCGTACACCGTCAGCGAGCGGGGCAGGTCCCAGATCCTCGGGACGAGGAGCTCCTGATGGTGCCGCTCGATCCGGAGATCCTGGAGATCCCTGACCGCCTCCTCACCACGGGCAGCCGACAGTTCGCCTTCGAAGTGAAACCTTCGCAGCACGTGAAGCACCTCGACATCGAGGAGGGATGGCGCGTGGAGCGACCCGCTCCGCGGAGCGAAGAGCTCCGCCTCGATCGCGCTCGCGCGCGGGGAACGGAGCAGCAGGTCGGCCACGACCGACGCGTCGACGACGATCACGGCTCGTCTCGCCGCTCCCGGATCACGTCGGCTGCCGATCGTGCGGAGCTCACCTCGGATCTCGCCCGCAACCTTTCGAGCAGTTCCTCCGTTTGACCAGCGAAGGCTTGGCACTGCGTGAGTCCCCCTCAACGGCTGGGGCCGAGGACCTCCGTCGCGCCGGCGCGCAGGTCGATTCCGCCGAAGCCCGCGAGACCGCTCCGGTCGTCGAACAGGCCGACCGCGACGCGGCTCCCCTTCGGATCGACGAGCAGCTCGAACGAGTAGGTGAAGATCGGATTCTCGTTTCCGTCCGGCGGTGCCGGGATCGGGAACGATTCCTCGCGAACCGACGTCACCTCCGCAATTCCGTTTCCGGCCACCACGTACACCTTCACCTTCGCGACGCGCTTTCCCCCGTCGATCTCGTACTGAAGCTGATCCACGGGAATCTTCATCTCGACCGGGACGAGACGCCGGTTGCGCCGCGCCGGTCTCGGCGACCCGGTCGAGAGCGTGAACGTCAGCGCGCCTCCGTCCTCCTCGGCGAAAAGCCGCGCGACGAGCTGGTCGCGCGCGGCCGTCTCGTCGGACTTCTCCACGTAGGAGCGGCGCGC
>JBHEOL010000194.1:0-3746 GCA_046261635.1 Thermoanaerobaculia bacterium
GACTCCCCAGCCGAAGATCCGGAAATTGACGCCGAAGTCCGCGTATGGGATGGCGCCGCTGGTGTTGATGAGATGGAGCACGAGCGCCGACAGGCCGAGTCCGATCGCGGCGCCAATCAGAGTCAGCACGATGTTCTCCACGACGAATTGCGTGACGAGCTGCAGTTTCGACGCGCCGTACGCTTTTCTCACCCCCACCTCGGAGGCGCGCTCGAGGATCCGGCTCAGGTTCAGGTTCACCAGGTTCATCGCCGGAAGGACCATGAAGAGTATCGCCATGAGCGCGAGCATCCCTCTCAGAAGCAGAGGAGGCGCGATTCCGAGGCGCTCGCCGAGCTCTCCCGACGGGAGCTGCGACGCGAGCGCCTCGAACGGCGTCTCGAGCGCGGTGTTCCGCCTGTCGAACTCACCCGTGTCGGGAACGGGCGCCTGGCTCACCCGTCGCTGGACCTCCGCCTTGAGCCGCGGGAAGTCCGCGGCGCTGTGCGCCAGTACCAGCGCCATGAAATCGTCCGTGAACTGCTCGAACCGGTACGCCTGAGACTTGGCGGTGGTGATCGGAGCCCAGACGTCGCCGAACGGGACGACCCGCGTGATCGGAACATCCTCGACGACGCCGGCGATCCGGAACGTCTGGCCGTCGAGGGTGATCGACCGGCCGAGAGCCGGCTGGTCGCCGAAGAAGCGCTCCCTGGTCGACTCGTTGATCACCGCGACGAAGCGGCCGGCATCGTTGTCGGCGCTCGTGTACGGCGCTCCCTCGACGAACCGGAAGTCGAGGATCTTCCAGAACTCCCCATCGGTCCGCTTGATGTAGAGCTTCATCTTCCGCCCCTCGTGATACGCGGTCACGCCGTGCTGCACCCGGAAGATCGAGACGCGCTCGACCTCGGGAAGCGTGCGGATCTGCTGGTCGAGAAACGGCCAGTTCGGGCCGCTCCTCCGGCGCCACTCCTTCCCGATGAGCTCCATCCGGTAGACCCCGAGGGTACGGGAGAGCCGTGTTTCCGGCGGATGCGTGGCGAAGACGTGGTCGACGATCGCGGTCACCAACATGAGGACGACGAGCGTGAAGCTGATCCCGAACAGGCTGATGAACGTGAAGAACTTCCTTCGGGCGAGGATGCGGAGCGCGAGCTGCAGTTGTGCCTTCATGCGTGACTCCTCAATCGACCCGCCGCCCGTCGAACAGGCGGACGGTGCGGTCGGTGCGCTCGGCGAGCCGCGCGTCGTGCGTGACCATGACGATCGTGGTCGACTCCTCGTTGAGGCCCTCGAGGATGTTCATCACCTCGTCCCCCATCTGACTGTCGAGGTTTCCGGTCGGCTCGTCGGCGAGCAGGATCTCCGGACGTCCGACGATCGCCCTCGCGATCGCGACGCGCTGCTGCTGACCTCCCGAGAGCTGCCCGGGAAAGTGGCGGGCCCGCGAGGCGAGACCGACGCGGTCGATCGCCTCGAGCGCGAGTTTCCGTCTCTCCGATCCGCTGCCGCGACGGTAGAGAAGCGGGATCTCGACATTGTCCACCACGCTGAGGTCGGGGACGAGATGAAAGCTCTGGAAGATGAACCCGAGCTTCGCATTCCGGAACCCCGCGAGCCTGCGGTCGCTGTAGTTGCTGATCTCTTCTCCCGCCAGGCAGAGCCGGCCGCCGCTCGGCGCATCCAGGAGCCCGATCACGTTCAGCAGCGTGCTCTTTCCGCATCCCGACGGCCCCATGATCGAGACGAACTGCCCCTTCTCGACGTGAAGGCTCACGTCTTCCAGCGCTACGGTCTCGATGCGATCCGTGCGGTACACCTTTTCGACGTTCTCGAGCTGAATCATTTCATTCTCCTTTTAAAAGCCAGGGGCTAGGGGCTGGGGGCTAGGGGCCAGGAAAGGCCAAAGACCAAAGGCCAAAGGGCAGAAGGCAGAAGGCAGAAGGCAGAAGTAGACGCATCGTTCACCTGCCCTTGACCTTTCTTCTGCCCGTGACCTTTCTTCTGACTTCTGGTTTCTGGTTTCTGGTTTCTGGTTTCTGGCTTCTGGCTTTGGTTCTCCTAGCCCCTAGCCCTAGTCCCTGTCCTTTACATCCACCCGTCCTGCGTGCCACAGCGCGCTCATGTCGGAGATGACGATCTCGTCGCCTTCGCTGAGCCCTTCCACCACCTCGATCGTCTCGCCGTCCGAGCGGCCGAACCGCACGGGCGTCCTGATCGCCTCACCTTCCACGAGGCGGAAGACGACATCCTTCCCCCCGGCGACTCCGTAGCTTCCGCGGGGGATCTTCAGTCCCACCTCACCCGTTCCGGCGTAGAGGTCGATGTCGACCCGCTGGTTGTTCCGGAGCGCGCTCACGTCTTCTGCTTCGATGTCGATCGTGAAGCTGACCACGCCGCTGGTCACCGTCGGATCGACGGCCACGACGCGCCCGTCGTAACGGAGCTCTCCGGTCCGCACGCGCGCCGTCATCCCGGGTCGGACGCTCTCGGCGTGCACGTCGGAGATCGAGCCGAGGATCCGCAGCGTCCCGAGATCGGCCACCCGCGCCAGGGTCTCGCCGCGGCGCACGACCGCGCCTTCCTGCGGCGTCACCCAGGTGAGCACTCCCGCGCGGTCCGAGCTCGCGGTCGCTCGATCGAGCTCTCCGCGCGACTGCTCGATCTCGCGGGTGAGAACATCGATCTCCAGATCGAGGGCTCTCGTGTCCCGCGCGGCGCTGCGCCGCGCGGCCGCGATTCGGCTCTCCAGCCGCTCGAGCTCGATCCCGGCCTTCCTCGCCGCGACCACGGCCTGCCGGTATGCCTCCTCGGAAATCAGCCCTTCCGTCCTGAGAGCGCGACTCTGCGTCTCGCGGTACTGCAGGATCTCCGCGTCGAGCCGCTTCTCCTCGACCTGTCCCGCGAGCTCGGCGAGCGTCGCCTCGAGATCGGCTTCGATGCTGAGGCGCTCATTTCTCTTCTGCGCGTGCTGCTGCTCGAGGCGCCGCAGCTCGAGCTCCGACGACGATCCGTCGAGCAGGACGATCTCATCGCCGGGCTGCACCGCTGCTCCGGCCTGCCGGAGGATTCGCATCACGCGCGCCTCGATCGGACTCGCGATCACTTTCTCGACCGACGGAACGACCGTGCCGCTCGCCGCGAGTCCGACCGCGACGACCCCACGCTCGACTCTGGCCGTGCGCAACCCGCCGCGGTCGATCGTCGGCGTGATCGCCGATCGCGAGATCGCGATCGCGCCGGCGATGGCGCCGACCGCGATCAAAGCGGCGAGGATGCGCAGGCGTGACTGGCGGCTCTTGAAGCGGGGATCGATCGGTCGGTCCATGCCAGCCCCATAGAACAAGGACGGTGCCACGAGCAACCGCGAGTCTTTTCAATACGTTGCACGATCGAGCCGTCACCCGGAACGTCCACCTCCGTCACCGCTGTCCGGTTATGGACACTCTTCGCGACCGGTGAGGGAGCCTACCCTTGGGACGAGAATCACGAAATCGCGCGGGCTTCATCGATAGGCCTTTGGCGGCGGAAGAACTTGTAGATCTCCGACACCGCGATCACGCTCAGCGCGGCCGGGACGATCTCCAGCCATCCCGTGAGAGTCACCGGCGTGACCTCGAGGACATCGCGAAGCCCGGGAATCCAGGCGGCCGAGATATGGAGCACGTGCGCCACGACGACTGCTCCGACGACCGGCCAGTTGTTTCGGAGCGGGACGCGGAATGCCGAGGCGGTTTCGGAGCGGCAGTTGAACACGTGCGCGT
>JBHEOL010000192.1:0-5631 GCA_046261635.1 Thermoanaerobaculia bacterium
CAGCTGATACTGCTGCGAATGCCGGGGTTGTTGTTTCTGCGTCACGCCGATTCCACGGGCGATCCCTCGGATCTGGGAAGTCGTTGTTTCGGCAGGAGTGGCTGTGCGGTTCGCCTTCATCGGTCGATACCCTCCGGGCACCGGGCGCTCGGGCGCCGGCTGGCGAATGGTAATGGCGGGGGCGGGGGTCCCGCAACCGACACGAACATGCCAGTTCTGCGAAACACCTTTGTGAACGCCCGCGATCCCGCGCGATCCGGCCTTATGCTCGATCGATGAGACGACTCCTTCCCCTCGTCTGCTCGCTGATCTCGGCCGTCGCCATGGGGGATGCCGTACCAGCCCCGGGCCAACTCGCAAGTCCGATCTCAGCGTCCTCCGATGCATCTCAGACCTACGCGGTCTACCTGCCGAGCGCCTGGAGCGCCGGGAATGAGCATCCGCTGCTCCTCGTGTTCGATCCTCGCTCGCGCGGCGCCAGGGCGGCTGAAATCTTTCGTGATGCGGCCGAGCAATTCGGCTGGGTGATCGTCTCTTCGAACAACACGAGAAGCGACGGCGAATGGGAGCCGAACTTCGTCGCCGTGAATGCCATCTGGCCCGAGGCCGTCCAGCGCTATGCCATTGATCCCGACCGCATCTACGCGGCCGGCTTCTCGGGCGGGGCAATGCTCGCGTGGGTCGTCGGACAGCAGACCGGAAAACTCGCAGGAGTCATCTCGGTGGGTGGCCGGCTTCCGGAGGGGATCTCGACCGAGAAAGTGCGGTTCGCTCACTTCGGGGCCGCAGGCACGAGAGACTTCAACTGGCAGGAGACCCGCCAGATGGAATCGCTCGTCGAAGGGAAGGGCGTGCCGCATCGGATCGAGATCTTCGAGGGTAACCATGAATGGTTCGATTCGGAGCTGGCGGGGAAAGCCCTTGAATGGTTCGAGCTCCTCGCAATGCGCTCGGGGGCTCGCCCGAAGGACGAAGAGTTGATCTCGACGGCTCTGGACCGCGAGCGGCGCGCTGCAGAGGCTTCGCTCGCAGCCGGTGAGATCCTCGCCGCGTCCCGCCGGTTCGCCATGATTGCGCGGACCTGGGAAGGACTCGCGGACGTCATCGCCGACAGAGAAAAGGCGGCTCAGCTCGCCGCAGAACGCGAAGCGAGTAAGCAGAGGAAAGAAGAAGAGAAGTGGGAGGGGTGGGAAAAGGCCAGACTCCGCGAAATCTCACGGACACTCGGGCAGATCCGCCAGCCCGACTATCCGGTGACAGCCGGTCGGATTTCAGCCGGGCTCGGTTTAGAGCGGCTTCTCGCCGCCGCGAAGAAGGAGGGGATGGAGGGCGAGGCGGCGGGGCGCGTTGTTTCGTCGATCTACGCCCATATGTCGTTCTACCTTCCTGGGGAGTTGAGTCAGGCGGGACGGATCGATGCGATGGTGGCGACGCTCGAGACCGCCCGGAAGATCCAGGCGCCGGCGGCGCTGGATTACAACCTTGCGTGTGCCTATGCCCGGGCCCGGCGGCGCGACGATGCGTTTGCCATGCTCGCGTCTTCCATCGATAAGGGCTTCAGGGATGAACACCACCTCCGGACCGATCCGGATCTCGTTTCCCTGCGTGATGATCCCCGGTTCGCGGCACTGCTTTCCCGGCTGACATCCGGCGAGTGAGCCGGACCACTTTTCGATCCCGGGGACCGAGCGACCGCGAGGCTTGGCAGTCGGACCCGCCGCAGGTGTCGGAGGTGCATCCCCGAGCCGTCGAAAGTCACGGCTGCAGGGTGCGATTGCGCGGGTCGCAGGGCGAAATCCCTGTGTTAACCTATGATTCCGGATGCAGGAGAGTCGGCCGCCCTGGCCCGCTCGCGGCATGCAAAAGATCCTTCCGACTTTCCCTACGACGTGCTCCGCAGCCGAGAACCGGCCTGCGAGTGAGGAGTGCTTCTCGTGACCGTCACCGAGCAACCCCGCAAGACCGAACTCATCGACCGGCTCGCCGAGGAGGCCAGACGGAAATTTCCCGACCACGCTGAAAGCGTCGCGCGCTTCGTGCGCGAGTACTTCGCGCTGGTCGCGCCCGACGATCTGAACGTCGACCCGCAGAGTCTTCTGGGTGGAGCTCTATCGCTGTGGGCGTTTGGAGCACAGCGGAAACCGGGCGAAGCGAAGGTCCGGTTTTTCAACCCGACCGCGGACGACCACGGGTGGAATCTGAGCCACACGGTGATGGAGATCGTCAATGACGACATGCCATTCCTGGTCGACTCGATCATCGGGGAGTTGAATGCGGTCGAGCGGAACCTCCATTTGATCATTCACCCGGTGCTGACGATCCGCCGCGATGCCGATGGCAATCGCGAAGGGTTGCTGGGGCGTTACGAGAGTGCGGTGAAGGGGACGGCGATTCACGAGTCCCACATGCATATCGAGATCGATCAGGAAACAGAGCCCGCGGATCTCGAAAAGCTGAAGAAGGACATCGAATCGATTCTCTCCGACGTCCGGCTGGCGGTGACCGACTGGCTGCCGATGCGCGCGCGGCTGTTCGGGGCGCTCGAGGAGATCGACCACAGCAATCCGCCGATCCCGAACGACGAGGTCGAGGAGTCGAAGGAATTCCTCCGCTGGCTGGCCGACGAGCATTTCGTGTTCCTGGGCTACCGCCAATACAAGTTCATGGCGGAGGCCGAGAGCGAGTTCCTGAAGATCGTCCCCGGGAGCGGGCTCGGCCTGCTTCGGGAAGTGCGGCCCGAGTCGCGCTCGCGCGGCGACGTTCCCTTTTCTCCCGAGTTCAGCCGGTTTGCCAGGCGCAAAGAGTTGATCATCGTGGCGAAGGCGAACAACCGCTCCACGGTTCACCGCGCCGCCCACATGGACCGGATCGGAATCAAGCGGTACGACACGGCCGGCAACCTGATCGGTGAAGACCGGTTCCTCGGGCTGTTCACCTCCTCGGCGTATGCGCGCAGCATCCGGCAGGTTCCGCTGCTGCGGCGCAAGGTGAACCGCATCGTCGAGCATGCCGGTCTCTCGAAGACGAGCCACTCGGGGAAAGAGCTGATTCAGATCCTGGAGACGCTGCCCCGCGATGAGGTCTACCAGGTCAGCGAAGAGGAGCTTTACGACATCTCGATGGGAATCCTGCAACTGCAGGAGCGCCAGCGTATCGCCGCATTCGTGCGGAAGGACGTATTCGATCGTTTCGTCTCGGCTTTGATCTATCTGCCGCGTGACCGCTTCACGCCGGAGGTGCGCGACCGGATCAAGACCATTCTCGAACGCGCTTTCAACGGCGAGGTCACAGCGCACTATCAGCACGTGACCGATTCTCCGCTCGCTCGGGGGCATTTCATCATCCGGACGACTCCCGGGGAGATTCCTCCCTACGACGTCCGTGAGATCGAGGAGCAGGTTTCGATCGCGGCGCGAACCTGGAGCGACCTTCTTCGCGACGCGATGATCGATCGTTACGGCGAAGAGGACGGACTCGCGGCGTACAGGAAGTTTCGCCACGCTCTTCCCGCCGGATACCGCGATCACGCCAGCGCCGAACAGGCGGTCGACGACCTCGCGCGCGTCGAGCGGGTGCTGGAGGAAGACGAGCTGTCGATCGACCTCTATCGCGCCGAGGGTGAGGGTAACCGCGAGCTTCATTGCAAGATCATCCACGGCGGCGACCCGGTCGCGCTCTCGGACATCATCCCTCGGCTCGAGAACATGGGTCTGAAGGTCGAAAGCGTGGTTCCCCACGAGATCGATCTGACGAACATGGCCCGCGCCGTGCGAGTGCTCGACTTCGAGCTCGTCTCCGCCTCCATCCAGGAAGACGTCGAGATTCTCGAGCCGCGCTTTCAGGAGGCCTTCCGGCGCGTCTGGGCCGGGGACGTCGAGGACGACGGGTTCAATCGGCTGGTGCTCGCGGCCGGACTCGACTGGACCCAGATCGTCGTCCTTCGCGCGTACTGCAAGTATCTACGGCAGCTCGGAACGACGTTCTCCGAGGCCTACATGCAGGGCACCCTTGCCCGCAACGCCTCGGTGACCCGGCTTGTGGTCGATTACTTCCAGTGCCGATTCGACCCCTCGGTGGTCGCCGCGACCCGCGAAAAGGCGCCCGCGATCCGGGATCAGATCAAGGCCGAGCTCGAGAACGTGACCAACGTCGACGAGGACCGGATCCTACGGATGTACCTCAACCTCATCGACTCGACTCTCCGGACCAATCACTATCGCCGCGACGAGACATCGGCGCGCCGTCCGTTCCTCTCGTTCAAGATCGACTCGCGCAACATCACGGACATGCCGCTTCCCCGGCCGATGTTCGAGATCTTCGTCTACTCGCCGCGGTTCGAGGGGATTCACCTTCGCGGCGGGAAGGTCGCGCGCGGCGGTCTGCGCTGGTCCGACCGTAGAGAGGATTTCCGGACCGAGATCCTCGGGCTGATGAAGGCGCAGATGGTCAAGAACACCGTCATCGTCCCCGTCGGCTCGAAGGGCGGCTTCGTCCTCAAACAACCGCCTCAGGCCCGCGAGGAGTTCCTGAAGGAAGGTGTGGGGTGCTACAAGAACTTCATCCGCGGCCTGCTCGACCTGACCGACAATTACGTCGACAAGGCGGTGGTCCCGCCCGCGGACGTCGTACGGCAGGATGGGGACGATCCGTATCTAGTCGTCGCGGCGGACAAGGGAACGGCCACGTTCTCCGATATCGCCAACGGGGTTTCGGCCGAGTACGGGTTCTGGCTCGGCGATGCCTTCGCCTCCGGCGGATTGGCGGGTTATGACCACAAGAAAATGGGCATCACCGCCCGGGGAGCCTGGGAGGCCGTCAAGCGCCACTTCCGAGAGCTCGGAAAGAACATCCAGGCCGAGGACTTCACCGCGGTCGGCGTCGGCGACATGTCGGGTGACGTGTTCGGCAACGGGATGCTGCTGAGCGAGCACACGAAGCTGATCGGCGCCTTCAACCATCTCCACATCTTCGTAGACCCCAATCCCGATCCGGCGCGCAGCTTTGGCGAGCGGAAGAGGCTGTTCGATCTCCCACGATCGAGCTGGTCGGATTACGATCCGGCCGTCCTTTCCCCGGGGGGCGCCGTGTTCGACCGCAAGGCGAAATCGGTGAAGGTGTCGAGCCAGGTGAAGGCGGCGTTCGAGCTTCCGAGCGAGACCACCACTCCGAACGAGCTGGTCAGGGCGATCCTACGGGCCCGGGCCGATCTCCTCTGGCTCGGCGGTATCGGTACCTACATCAAGTCGACCGAGGAAACGAACGGCGCGGTCGGAGACCGAAGCAACGATCACCTCCGGGTCGACGCCCGGGAGCTGAGGGTCCGCGTCGTCGGAGAGGGGGCGAACCTCGGGCTCACGCAGCGGGGCCGTATCGAGTTCGCGCTTCGGGGCGGGAAAATCAACACGGACGCCATCGACAACTCCGCGGGTGTTGATACTTCCGACCACGAAGTCAACATCAAGATCCTGCTCGACTCGGCGGTCAGGAAGGCGGAGATCCCGGCCGACGAGCGCCTCGATCTTCTCGTTCAGATGACCGACGAAGTCGCCGGTCTGGTCCTGAACGACAACTACCAGCAGACCCAGGCGATCTCGATTGCCGAGGCACAGGGGGTCTCCCTTCTCGATCAGC
>JBHEOL010000206.1:0-5053 GCA_046261635.1 Thermoanaerobaculia bacterium
GACCTTCTACGCGTTCGTGCATCACTGGAGGGAGAGGCGACAGGAGCGCCGGGAGAGCGCCGCGTGAGGGGGCGGCTGACGCGGCGCGTGACTGGCGCAATGCTGCAGGGAGGCTGCGCCCTCGATCCCCGCGAGGCGGAAGGCGTTTAGGGATCAGAGGGGCTCTGCAACAATCGCCGCCGTGAGACGCGTCTACGATCGGCTCATCCCGGCGCGCGGCGCCGAACGGTGAGGCTCGCCCCCGGTCGTTACGACGGCTTCAGAATCAGCAGCGCACAGGCGGCGATCGCGGCCGTCTCGGCGCGGAGGCGGCGGGGCCCGAGGGACCAGACGCGGGCGCCCATCTCCCGGGCGGCGGCGAGCTCCTCATCACTCCAGCCACCCTCGGGGCCGATGAAGAGGCGGAGCGATTCGCCCTCGGGGATATCGGCCGTTCCCGACGGGTCGAGCATGACGTTGACGCCCGGAGCGGCGAGCGCCTGCTCGAAGGGGAGGGGAACTTCGAGCGCGGGAACGACGAGACGTCCCGACTGCTTGGCCGCTTCGACGAGGATCTTTTCCCACCGCTCCCCTTTGCCGCGGACGCGTTCCGTGCGGACCTCGCAGCGGGCGGTCTGGAGCGGAAGGAACGAGGAGACGCCGATCTCGGTCCCTTTCTGGAGCGCGAGCTCGAACTTGTCGGGATGAATCAGCGCGAGGGCGAGCTGGATCTCGATCGGTGACTCGCGCCGGTCGACGATCGCCGCGACGACTTCGAGCTGCATCGCCTCGCGGGTGACTTCGAGCACGCGGGCACGCACGCCGGAGCCGCGGCCGTCGAAGAGCTCGACCTCTTCGCCGACGCGCGCGCGATGAACCTTGGCCGCGTGGTGGAGCTCGTCGCCGATGAGGGCAACGCGCCCGCCGGTGGAAAATGGGCCGGGGTGGAGGAAGCGGTTCAGCATGGGCTGTAAGGATAGGACGGATAGGACGAATAGGACGAATAGGACGGCGCTCGGTTGGCCCGGAAGCCCGATCGTTCTGATCTGAACAACGGCTGCGATGGTTCGGAACCGTCCTATAGGTCCTATGGGTCCTATTCGTCCTATTGGTCCTATCGTCCTGCCCGTTCGATCCTCCTTCTTCCGCCCAATCCTCTACAATCTCCGGATGCGGCTGCGTGGTGTGGTTCTTCTGGTCTTTTTCGTGTCGGGCGTGAGCGCGCTCCTGTACCAGATCGCGTGGCTGAAGTATCTGTCGTTCACGTTCGGCAACACGGTGCAGGCGGCGGCGACGTTGATCGCGATCTTTCTGGCCGGGCTCGGACTCGGCGGGTGGATCTTCAGCCGGTCGCTGCTCCGCTTGAGGCCGCTCATCCTCTACGCGCTTCTCGAAGCGGCGATCGGCGCGATCGGCGCCTTCTCCCCGAACGCCTTCCGCATACTCGACACGGTCTATGTGCTCGTCTGGCCCTCGGCTGGCGATTCGCCCCTGACGATCGCGCTGTTCCGGTTGATCGCCGCCTCGGCATTCCTCCTCCCGCCGACGATCCTCATGGGAGGAACGCTCCCGATCCTCGTCCGCTTCTTTTCCGGCGAGCGGCTCGCCACCGGCCGCGCCGTCTCCTCGCTCTATGCGGCGAACACGTTCGGAGCGACCGCCGGGGTGGCTCTCGCCGGGTTCGTCCTCGTTCCACTCATCGGGCTGACCGGCACGATTGCTTCGGCCGTCGCCCTCAATTTCGTTCTTGCGGTCGTCGCGGTCCTCGCGGCCTGGCGCCTCCGCTCGAATCTGCCGGCCGATCCCCCCTCGCTCGAGACTCCGGAGACCGGGGCCATCGCGGCCTGGCTCGCGGTCATCGCGAGCTTCTTCACGGGCCTGAGCTCGATCGCGGACGAAGTCTTCTGGTCGCGGATCCTCGTCCTCCATCTCGGCAGCAGCGTCTACGCCTACTCGCTGATGCTGTTCTGCTTTCTCATCGGCATCGCGCTCGGCAGCGCGCTCGTCTACCGCGTGATCGCGCGGGCCGATCTCCGGAAGCTGATCGCCGGCCTTCAGATCGCGCTCGCGATCGCCCTGGCCATCCAGATTCACTACTTCACCCGGTTCGCCGACGTCCTCGAAGGTCTCGCCCGCGCGTTGAATGCGTCGGGCGGTGGCGAAACCCTCCTCGTGCTGATCCTCGCAACGCTCTCGGCGCTGCTGATTCCGACGGCGCTGATGGGCGCCACCTTCCCGGTCATCGTGAAGCTCTACAGCCTGGCGGCCAGCAGGAGCGAAGCGCGCTCGGTCGGCGTGGTCTATCTCTCCAACACGCTCGGGAGCATCGCCGGTTCGCTGCTCGCCGGCTTCTTTCTCATCCGTTGGATCGGCTCGCAGAACGGGCTCTTTCTCATGGCGCTCATCAACCTCGGGATCGGGCTCTGGTTCCTGCTCGGCGGGAGGGAACGGACACAGCGGACCCTGGCGATGGCCGGCCTCGCCATCGGCGCCGTCGTCGTTTCGATCCTGCTCGCGAAACCCTCCCAGGTGCTCCTCTCGGCCGGGATGTTCGCCGACTCCGACGCGCCGGTTCTGCTGTTCCGCGAGGACGTGTCAGCCACCGTTGCCCTGCGGAAGCTCGGAGAGGGGAGGTTGTCGCTCGAGCTGAATGGCGTGAACGTCGCCGGGACCGCGCCCGACCTGATCGGCACCCAGAAGCTCCAGGGGCATCTTCCGCTCCTGCTTCACCCCGAGGCGAAGAAAGTTCTCCACATCGGGTTCGGCAGCGGCGGCACCGCCTGGGCGGTCTCACGTCACCCCGTCGAGGAGATCGTCATCGCCGAGCTCTCCCCCGAGGTTCTCGAGGTTTCGGATCAGGCGCTGCGGCAGGTGAATCACGGCGTTCTCGACGATCCCCGCGTTCGCGTCGAGATCAACGACGGCCGGAACTTCGTCCCCGCGACCCCCGAGACATTCGACGTCATCCTCTCGGATTCGATCCACCCCAGGTATGCCGGAAACGGCTCGCTCTACACGAAGGACTACTTCGAGCTCTGCCGGGGGAAGCTGGCGCCGGGCGGAGTCATCTCGATGTGGCTCCCGATGTACTCGCTGACGGAGAGGAACTTCCTGATGATCCTGCGGGCGTTCCAGGACGTGTTCCCGAACACGACCGTCTGGTACGTGCCGAACTCGCCGAACGCGTTCACGATCGTGATCGGGAGGCTCGAGGATGGGCCGATCGATCTCGAGCGGCTCCAGGCGGGTTTCGAGGGAGAGGTCGCCGAGGAGCTGGCGGGGATCGAGATCAGGAGCGCGCTCGATCTCGCGAGTGCGATGCTGATCGACCCGGAGGGGCTGGCCCAGCTGACGGCGCGGACACCGCCGCACATCGACGATCTTCCGGCGGTCGAGTACGAGAGCGGCCGACTGATCGATCGCGACGGCAGCTGGCTGTCGAACTTCGCCCTGCTCGCGCGTTCGATGACGCCTCTCCAGCGCGCGTTCACTGGAGCGGGGGAGCAGGAGCTGGAGGAGGCCTCGCGCCTTCGCGCCGAACGAATTCTCGAGCACCTGCAGTGGATCGAGCAGCAGATCCGGCGGGAACGCGGTCTGCCGGCGAACCCGCCTCCTGCAGAGGGAGGGCCGTGAGCCGCGGCCGTTTCAGACTGAAACCATCCGGCGCTTTTCCGAAACGAACGGTTTCTCTGGACGCTTTTCCAGCTCGGAAGCCCAAGAAAACACTTGACTTCAATGTCGAGGTCCGGTAATTCGTGATCCGCACATTCGATGTGTGACGAATGCCGCTTGCGCCCAGTGACATTCGACAAAATCGGAGGGTGGGGTTAGTGTCAGACGCTCCTCGGCGGGCGGCCCTGATCGCTCGCAGCCACCACTCTGAACAGTCCGAGGGCGGAATCCGCAAACGATGCAAATTTTTCATCGCAGCGCCAATACTCTGTCCCGGTTCAGCATCTTCGGAGCGTTGTTCGTGGCCGGCTTCGGTCTCTGGTTCCTCTACCAGTTGAACCAGTCGCCGTACGCCACCCAGCAGCGCGTGGCCAAGGAGCAGCCGGTCCCGTTCAGCCACGAGCATCACGTGGCGGGGCTGGGCATCGACTGCCGCTACTGCCACACCTCGGTCGAAGAGTCGTCCTTCGCCGGCATTCCGCCGACCGCGACGTGCATGAACTGCCACCGCCAGATCTGGACCAATGCGAAGATTCTCGAGCCGGTCCGGGCGAGCCTCCGCACGGGGGTGCCACTCGAGTGGCGGCGCGTCCATCGCCTCCCCGAGTTCGTCCAGTTCAATCACAGCATTCACGTCCAGAAGGGGATCGGATGCGTGTCGTGCCACGGCCGCGTCGATCAGATGTCCCTGATCCACCAGGACAAGCCCCTGACGATGAGCTGGTGTCTCGAGTGCCACCGGGCGCCCGAGAAGTTCGTCCGCCCGAAGGAGCACGTGTTCGACATGGCATGGACCCCGGACGAGCCGCAGAAGGAACTGGGTGCGCGGCTGGTCCGTGAGTACAACATCCGGTCGAAGACCTCCTGCTCGTACTGCCACTACTGATTTCGAGGCGAAAGGCGCCCGCGCGCCCCGCCCCTGGGAACAACGATGACCGATACGAACAAGCATCTCGATCTCGCCACCTTCGGCGTCCGCCTCAACGGGACCGGGCCCGAATACTGGCGCAGCCTCGAGGAACTCGCGCAGGACCCTTCGTTCGAAGAGACCCTCCGCCGTGAGTTTCCCCGCGAGGCGGCCGCCCTCGGCGAGGGCGTCGACCGCCGCGATTTCCTCCGGCTGATGGGCGCCTCCCTCGCCATGGGAGGACTCGCCGCATGCGCAGCTCCGTACGAGACGATCGTCCCCTGGGTCGAGGCCCCCGAGAACGTGATCCCGGGCAAGCCCCTCTACTACGCGACCGCGATGGAGCAGGGCGGCGCCGCGATCGGCCTCCTCGTCGAGAGTCACATGGGGCGCCCGACCAAGATCGAGGGAAACCCCGAGCATCCTTCCAGCCTCGGGTCGACCGACCACTTCGCCCAGGCCTCGATCCTCAATCTATGGGACCCCGACCGCTCG
>JBHEOL010000207.1:0-4898 GCA_046261635.1 Thermoanaerobaculia bacterium
TCGCACGGTGAGGGAGGAAGGGCCAATGGCCAGGACGGACAAGTATACGGTTGCGCTCGACATCGGGACCTCGAAGGTCTGCGTGCTCGTGGGAGAAGTGAGCGATCGCGGGCAGCTCGAGATCATCGGCAAGGGAACCGCGCCGATGCGGGGAACACGTCGGGGAAACATCATCAACCTCGATCAGGCCGTCGAAGCGGTGAAGAAGGCCGTCGACGAGGCCGAGGTCATGGCCGGCGTCCAGATCGAGTCGGCATGCGTCGGCCTCGCGGGCGACCAGATTCGCTCGGCGAACTCGCGCGGCGTCATCTCGGTGACCGGAAGAAACAAGGAGATCACGCGCGAGGACATCGACCGCGTGATCGAGAAGTCGCGCTCGATCCCGATTCCGGCCGAGCTCGAGATTCTCCACGTCGTTCCGCGGGAGTTCGTCGTCGATGCCCAGGACGGGATCCACGACCCGCTCGGGATGACGGGCTCGCGGCTCGAGGCGAAGGTCCACATCGTCACCGGTGCCCGGACCCACGACCAGAACATCCTGACGTGCGTCAACAAGGCGGGGATCGCCGTGAGCGAGCTCGTGCTCGAGCCGCTCGCGGCAGGCGAGGCCGCCCTCACCCCGGACGAGCGCGAGATGGGCGTCCTCCTCATGGACCTCGGAGCCGGCACGACCGACTACGCCGTCTTTCTCGAGGGGAACGTCATTCACAGCAACGTCCTCCCGGTCGGCGCTGGGCATTTCACCTCCGACATCTCGGTCGTCCTCAGGACGCCGATGGAAGACGCCGAGAGGATCAAGAAGCGCTTCGGATGCGCTCTCTCGTCACTCGTGGTCGACGACGACCCGATCGAGGTGCCGACGGTCGGCGGCCGCGCGCCGAAGATCGTCTCGCGGTTCGAGCTGACGAACATCCTCGAGCCGCGCGCCGCAGAGATCGCGAAACTGGTCTGGCGCGACCTCGAGAAGGTCGGACTCGAGAAAGAGATCCGCTCGGGCGTCGTCATGATCGGCGGCGGTTCGGAAATGGCCGGTATGCTCGAGATGGCCGAGCAGATCTTCGACTGCCAGGCGAGGAAGGGCTCGCCCCGCGGGCTGGCCGGTCTCGCCGACACGATCAATGGTCCGGAGTGGGTGACCGCGGCAGGTCTTCTCCTCTGGAGCCACAAGAACCGCGACCGCGTGCGCAAGCCGCGCCGCGCAGGACTCGGCCGGGTCGCCGAATCGGTCAAGCAGTGGTTTGCGGCAAGCTGAGGAGACGGCATGATCACATTCGAGGAGACCATGACACAGAAAAAGCTGATCTCGATGGAAGAGGAGCTGCCGGCGAAGATCAAGGTGATCGGCGTCGGTGGGGGCGGGGGAAATGCCGTCAACAGGATGATTCAGGCGGGTATCGGCGGGATCGAGTTCATGGTCGCGAATACCGATGTCCAGGCGATGCGCAACTCGCTCGCCCCGACGAAGCTGCAGCTCGGTGAGAAGCTCACCAAGGGGCTCGGCGCCGGCGCGAATCCGGAGATCGGGCGCCAATCGGCGCTCGAAGACACGGAGAGGATCCTCGAAGCGCTCTCGGGTGCGGACATGATCTTCATCGCGACCGGCATGGGAGGGGGAACGGGAACGGGAGCCGCCCCGATCATCGCATCGCTCGCAGCCGAGATCGGTGCGCTGACGGTCGCGGTGGTGACCAAGCCCTTCAACTTCGAAGGAAAGAAGAGGCGCGTTCAGGCCGAGCAGGGGATCCGCGCGCTGCGCGACACGGTCGACACGTTGATCACGATTCCGAACGAGCGGCTGCTGAATTTCGTCGAGAGAGGGACCTCGCTCAACGAAGCTTTCAAGATCGCCGACGACATTCTGCGGCAGGCGGTGCAGGGCATCTCGGATCTGATCACCGTCCCGGGCGAGATCAACCTCGACTTCGCCGACGTGAAAACGATCATGCACGGGATGGGGATGGCTCTGATGGGCACCGGCGTCAGCACGGGCGAGCACCGCGCGGTCGAAGCCGCGCAGCGCGCGATCTCATCGCCGCTCCTCGAGGAGGCTTCGATCGAAGGCGCCAAGGGAGTTCTCATCAACATCACCGGCGGCCCCGACATGACCTTGTTCGAGGTCAACGAGGCAGCATCGATCATCCAGGAAGCCGCCGACGAAGAGGCCAACATCATCTTCGGTACGGTGATCGATCCCGACATGGGGGACGAGGTCAAGGTCACCGTCATCGCGACGGGCTTCGACACGGCGACCCGGGGGCTGCTCAACGCCCGCGGCGAATCGCTGCAGACGGGCAATCGCCCCCCGCGCGAGGAGCGTGTTCCGATGGCCGCCTCGGCCGGAGAGGTGCATCCGCGCTCGCCGCTCGAGAAGCCGCTCGACCGGCCCGAGCAGCGCGCCCAGAGAGCTGCCGAGCGGCGGCCGGAGACCGAGGAGCGCGGGAATCAGATCGGGGCCGAGGAGGACGTCTACGACCCGCCCTTTTTTCGCCGTCCCTTTACGAAGGGAGACGGGTCGGGCTATGGACCGATGGCCACGAATGATTTCGGAAGCGATCTCGATATTCCGACGGTAATCCGCAATCTGAGTGATTAGGGTCTTTGGGTTCCGGAGCCTTCTCACGGGCTCCGGGGGGCGCACCCCTCCAGTGCGTCCCGGGGTGGGATGGGGTGAGGGACCCATCCTTGATTTCTGCTCTCGGGGGCGGCGGCGCGAACCGCCGTCCCCGATCTTTAGAGCAAGTCAGAAGGCAGAAAAGACAAGTCAGAAGGCAGAAGTCAGAAGGCAGAAGTAAGAGCAAATGCAAGAGCGGCCGGGAGGTCGGATCTTGCCTTTGACTTTACTTCTGCCTTCTGCCTTCTGCCTTCTGCCTTGCTTCTAACTCACTCCCATTCGATCGTGCTGGGCGGCTTGGAGCTGACGTCGTAGACGACGCGGTTGATGCCGCGGACCTCGTTGACGATGCGGCGGGAGATGCGGTCGAGAACCTCGTACGGGAAGCGGTACCAGTCGGCGGTCATGAAATCGGTGGTCGTCACCGCGCGGACCGCGCAGACGTTCTCGTAGGTTCGCTCGTCGCCCATGACGCCGACCGAGTGGATCGGGAGCAGGACGACGAATCCCTGGGAGATCTCGTCGTAGAGGTTTGCTTTCCGGACTTCCTCGATGAAGATCGCGTCGGCGTTCTGCAGGACCTCGACACGCTGGGGGGTCACCTCGCCGAGGATGCGGACCGCGAGCCCGGGACCGGGGAAGGGGTGGCGCCAGACGAATTCCTTTTCGAGGCCGAGCTCTTCGCCGAGCCGCCTCACCTCGTCCTTGAACAGTTCGCGCAGCGGCTCGATGAGTTTGAGCCCCATCTTCTCCGGGAGTCCGCCGACATTGTGGTGCGTCTTGATGACGGCCGAGGGGCCCTTGACCGAGACCGACTCGATGACGTCGGGATAGAGAGTTCCCTGGACGAGGTATTCGGCCCCTTCGATCTTCTTCGCCTCTTCGTCGAAGACGGCGATGAACTCGTAGCCGATTTTCTTCCGCTTCAGCTCCGGGTTCTCGACACCGGCGAGCTCGTCCCAGAACCGCTGGCGTGCGTCGATGGCGATGATGTGGAGGCCGAGACCCTCACTCAGCTTCGACATGACCTGGATCGCTTCGTCTTTTCTCAGCAGTCCGTTGTCGACGAAGATCGCCGTCAGCTGGTCGCCGATCGCCTCGGAGACCAGAAGGGCCGCGACCGAGGAGTCGACCCCTCCGCTCACCGCGGCGATGACTTTCTTCTTTCCAACAGCGGCTCGGATCTCCTCGACTTTCTGCCGGCGGAAGTTGCCGAGGTCCCAGCTCGCGCTGCAGCCGGCGACCTCGAAGAGGAAGTTCCGGAGGATCTGCTGTCCGTGCTCGGTGTGGGTGACCTCCGGGTGGAACTGGATCCCGTAGCAGCGCCGCTCGCGGTTCTCCCACGCGGTGAATGGCGCGTTGTCGGAGACGGCGATGACCTCGAATCCCGGAGGTGCGGCGAGAATGCGGTCGCCGTGGCTCGCCCAGACGGTCTGGCGCTGGGGAGTTCCCTCGAAGAGGACGTTCTTCTTCGTGATCTCGATCTCGGCGCCGCCGAACTCCCGCTCCGAGGCCGGCTCGACCCCGCCTCCGAGCTGATACGCGGTCAGCTGCATCCCGTAGCAGATCCCGAGCACCGGAACGCCGAGCTCGAAGATCTCGCGGGAGGAATGCGGGGCCGCTTCGCCATAAACCGATGAGGGGCCGCCCGAGAGGACGATCGCCTTCGGGTTCATCTCGCGGATCTTCGCGATCGAGACGTCGAAGGGGTGGATCTCCGAGTAGACCTTCATCTCGCGGATGCGGCGCGCGATCAGCTGCGTGTACTGGGATCCGAAGTCGAGAACGAGGACGGTTTCAGTGGGCTTCACGGCGGGGGATTATAGCCTCCCGTCATCTGGAGCCGGCGAGGCACGGTAGGGACCGGCTGCGCCGGTCCGGTCGCGAAGCGACGGGGCGGGGGCGATCGGCGCGGGCGGAAATTGAATAGTTCCTGTCCACTAGCGCCGTGTGCGCGTCCCTGCGCCAGCCAACGCCATCTTGACAAGGTCGAGGTCCCACGTCGGTGCCTGGGGTTGCGGCCGAAAAGCCCGTCGCTCCGCGACCGGACCGGCGCAGCCGGTCCCTACCACTCCCTCGCGAGTCTTGCCTTCCATGCTCCCCACGCCGCTACCGCCATCACCCCGGCTGCCCCGGCGAATGCCGCCGCGTGCATCGGAACCGCCTCTCCGAAGAACCCGCCGAAGTCGAGCGCAGCCGTCGCCCCCCGGTCGTTTACCGTGACGTACCAGTAGAGAAGGAACAGCACGAGGAAGGCCTTCGGGTTCCGCGTGACGATTCCAAGGAG
>JBHEOL010000279.1:0-5958 GCA_046261635.1 Thermoanaerobaculia bacterium
CATCAACCCCTGCAGCCCCATCGAGCTGAGCGGGACCAGGAGAGCGACGACGGCAAGAGCGTAGTTCAGAACTCCGAACGATCTCGGTCCGAGGTGACGCGCCACCCAGAATCCGACCAGCAGCGTGAGAGCGATCTGGACAGCCCGTTCGAGGGCCAGCCATTTCGCCGCACCGGCGATCGCACCGGAAAACCAGTGGCGGCGCAGGGTCGGGGTCGGGGGCGTCATGCGCGCGTGGCGAGCTTCACGCGCTCGATCCGCTCCGCTCCGGCCAGCAGCCGCGCGTGTTGGAGGAAATAGCCGCCGGCGCGCAGGTGGTAGTACAGGGTCATCACGCCCGCGACCTGGATCGCTTCGAGGATTGTCTTCTTCTTGCGCCAGATCTCGTTGTAGACGAGTGCTCCGCCGGCGAACGCAGCGAAGCATGCGCCGCTGAGGAGAAGACTCCATTTCGTGAACAGCGCGCCGAGGGCGAACGCATATCCACCGGCGAGGCAAACGAGCTCGATCCGCGGCGGCAGCCGGTATTTGTAGCCGACCTTCGCCGTCGATTTCCCGCTGCGGTATGCCTGTCGGTAGAGGGACCGGCGCGTGTAGTGGTGCACATGCTCCACTCGTGCGTCGTGTGCGACTCGGACTTCGTAGCCTTCCGCTTTCAGCCGCAGGAAAAGGCCTTCTTCGTCTCCCCGGCCTGAAACGCTGATGTCACTCGCCGGGCGAGCCCGATCCTCGTCGAGCTTCCCGGCGATCAGTACCCGTCGCACGCACATGTTCCCCGCGATGATCCGTGACGCGTGAACCTTGCCATGGGCTCGATGGGTGCCCCGCATCGCGAGATCGTAGATATTCTTCGGCGGCATGTCCTCGACAATGCCCGTCACCGCGCCGACGCGGTCGGAAACGAACGCCGCCACGAGACCTTCGATCCACCGCGGGTCGGCGATACAGTCGTCGTCTTCGAACGCGAGCAGGTCTCCGTGGCTCGCGGCGATCCCTCGATTGCGGCTGGGATTCGCGCCCAGCTGCGGGGAGTTCGTGAGAACCTTCATACCGAGACGGGGATTCTCGGCGGCGAGGGCTGCCAGCGTGGCCGGAGTGTCGTCCGTCGAGGCGTCGTCGATCACGATGACTTCGAAGTTGTCATAGGTCTGGCCTGCCAGAGCGTCGATGCAGCGCCGCAAGATGTTTGCGCGGTTGCGGGTCGGAACGATGACGCTGACCAAGGGCCGCGAGCTCATGCGGTCGATGATAGCACCGCGATCTGTGCACGATCCCGTGCTCTTGGCGACCCGCATGAGCTCATCGAGTGGCGCTGCTCGCGTCCGACATCACCAACGCCGGTTGAGACCGCGCGTCCGGAGCGCGCGCGGCGCATGGCGGTGGGGCGGCGGCGGCCTCAAGGCGAGCGTGTCGCTCCGCCACGCCGGACTCGCGAAATGGCTATGGTACGCTGCCACGAAATGACCGCCGCAACGCCCGCCGCGGGTTCGACTGCGACGTCGCCACCGCCGATGGCGTCGAGAGACGTGTCCGTCGTCGTAGCGGCCTTTTGCGAGGAACAGACGATCGGGGAGACGGTCCGCTCCCTGCGTCGGCTCGGTCTGGAGGTCATCGTGGTCGACGACGGATCGGACGACGGAACGGCGAGCGTCGCGAGGCGGGAGGGCGCGACGGTGCTGACCCACATCGTGAATCGCGGGCAGGGGGCTGCACTCCAGACCGGAGTCCGGTTCGCGCTCGCGCGCGATGCGGCGTACATCGTCACCTTCGATGCGGACGGTCAGCATCGGGCTGAGGACGTCGCCGGAATCCTGGCCCCTCTGCTCCGGGGCGAGTCCGACGTGACGCTCGGCTCGCGCTTTCTTGGCCCCAACGAAGTACCCTGGATCCGGAGAGTCGTCCTGAAGACGGGGATCGTCTTCACCCGGCTCGTATCCGGCATCCGGGTGACCGATACCCACAATGGTCTGCGCGGGTTCAGCCGCCAGGCCGCGGCGACCATCGACATCCGGCTCGACCGGATGGCGCATGCGAGTGAGATTCTCGACCAGATCGCGCGGAGTGGTCTTCGGTGGGTCGAGGTGCCCGTCGAGATTTCATACACGGATTATTCGCGGACGAAGGGGCAGAGCTCGCTCGGCGGCCTCCGTGTCGTCTGGGACTTCTTGCTGGGACGGTGGCTCCGATGACCCCATTTCAGATTGCTGCCATTTCCGTGCTCGCGATCGTCGCGGCGTTTACGATTCGTGCAGTCGCTCGGAAGCGGATGACGCCTGGGGCGGGGGCTTTCTGGCTCGCCGTCTGGATCAGCGGTGCGATCGCGGTCGGCTGGCCCGCCGTCACGGTGGCCGTGGCTGGAGCGCTCGGCATTGCGCGGGGCGCCGATCTCGTTTCGTATCTGTCGATCCTCGCGATGCTGGTCGGCTTTTTTCTGCTGAACGTCCGCGTCCGGCGAATCGAGTCGCAGATCACGCAGATCGTAAGGGAGCTCGCACTGCGCAACCCCAACGACCGAGCGGGAGCCGATGAGTGAGAGCGGATGTATCGGTCGTGATGCCGGTATGGCGCCCGGAGCCCGACCAGTTCCGTGAGGCGGTCACCAGCGTTCTACGGCAGACCCTGTCGACATTCGAGCTGATCATCGTCGAGGATCCCTCCGAGCGGGCGGCCGCTGCATTCGTGCTAGATCTCGGCGATTCCAGGATCCGTTACGTTCAGAACCCGACGCGGACGTCGATCGTTCAGCAGCACAATCATGCGGTTTCGCTCGCGCGGGCCCCTCTGGTCGCGCGGTTCGATGCCGACGACGTCTGCGAGCCTGCCCGCCTGGCGCTGCAAAAGCGGTTTCTGGACGAGCATCCCGAGATCGGGGTCGTCGGATCCCAGCTGCTGGTCATCGATTTCGCCGGGCGCGAGATCGGCGAACGCCGCTATCCGACCGATCCGAGCGAGATTCGAACGAGTTTCCGGCGGTTCAACCCGATCGCGAATCCCGCAGTCATGTTCCGCAAATCCGTCGTGGACGAGCACGGCGGGTGGACCGAGGGCGCGAACGGTGTCGCGAGGGATTACGAGTGGTTCAGCCGTCTGGCGCATCGAGGCGTGCGCTTCGCGAATCTCGAAGAGTCGCTGGTGCGATACCGGCTGCATTCATCTTCGATGAAGCGCGCGAAGCTGCTGGAGACGATACGCACGACGTCCGACGTGAAGCGCGAATACTGGCTCGACGAGATGACCATAACGGACCGCGCCGTGATGGTCGCCGAGCGGTCCCTCGGCTTGCTTCCACCGGCGCTCGTCCTCGCGTTGTTTCGGTACGCGCGCGTTTCGCGGTCGCGCCCCCGCCCCCCGGCGGCCGAGGATGACGGTGGAAACCGGTGTGCGTCCTGATCGGGATTGGCGAAATCGAAAGGCCGCGTCCTCAGAATCCATAGACGTTTTGGAAGAGATCGACGCAGGGGCGTTGCGGTTCCGGGGGAGGCGCATGCCAGGGGTTCAGGCGGAGGGTGAACTCGCCGCCCGCGGCGACGTGACGACCCTTCGCAAGGTGACGTCCTTCCCCAGGCTCGATCGGCTTGCCGTCGATCTCGCCGGCGGCGGAGGACTCATTCGTGTATTCGCCCTCGAGCGGCAGTTCGAACACACCCGGCTTGACACGCGGTGCGAAGACGAACACGCAGTCACTCCAGTGCGTGAAGTTCTGACGGAGGTACGAGACCAGGGGAGCGGGGAGCCGTGAAAGACGGTGATTGACGATGATCAGTGCCACGGGCGCCGCTCGGAGGTCGTTGAGGATCCGTCGAACTTCGGACGGTTCCGCCGCGCTGAACCGGAGGAGCCGAGGAAGGTCCAGCCACGCGAGGTCCCGCGACGGCTGATCGCGGTCCCACACCATGTCGACCCCGGCAAGATATTGATGATCGACCTCGAGCATCTGGCGCGCCAGGAGAACGGTCCTTCTCTGCACCGACGAATCGCGGCGGAGAACGATGGGGACTCTCGCGAGCGGAAGAAGGACCGCTCCGATGATCAGGATGGCAACGACCAACCGCCATGCCCGTTTCGGCAGAAGCCGCCGCGCGACATGGGCTCCCGCTGAACTCAAGACAAAGAGGGTCGGCAGCCAGAGAACGAAAAAGTACGGCCAAGGCTGCTTGTGATAGAGGACCAGGGCGGTGAGCGCGATGGCGTAGGCCGCCAGCGTTCGAAACCGCCGGGGCTCGTCTCCTGCGGGTCGCATCCGCAGGATGAGGAACAGAGACAGGAGAGCCCACAGGTAAAAGCCGGGGTTCCGCTGCAGCGTTTGCGACCACGCGAGGCCGTGGATCTCATAAATCGAGTCGAACGCAACGCGTTGCGGCCCGACGAATGTCGCCTGCAGGACGGGAGCAGCACCGGCGACCATGCCCCAGAACGCCAGATACGCCACGACGACGACTGCAGCCGAGAGTGAGAATCGAATGAGCGGCTCGCTCCGGCGGCGATGCGTTCCGATCATACCGACGACGAGCGCCGCCCCGCCCGCGATGAAGTAATAGATCCCCTTCTGCGAGATCAGAAAGCTCAATCCGGTAAGAGCGCCTGCGGCGCCGGCAGCGCCGGAGAGGACAGCCGAGAGCCCAATCAGCGCCGGCAGCGCCGTAAGCATGTCGACACGAAACTCTGCGCTCCTCTCGAGAAACGTCGAATGCGAGAGGAGCATCGCCAGCGAGACCAGAATCGAAGAATCGTCGAGCCATCGGCGCATTCGGTACGACACGAAACCGAGGACACCGGCGGTAACGGCTGCCATGGCGAGTTTCACCGCGAGCATCCGAGTCCAGAGGTCGCCGCCGAGTGCGAGAAACGGCAACTGGGCGTAATACCCAAGGACCGTCTTGTACGGAGGGTAATCACGATAGGGCACGAAACGGCCGACGTTCAATACCGCGCGCGCGCCCTGAAACTCGTCCATGATCATCGGGAGGCGGACCGTATAGGCCAGAGAGACCGTCAGGTATCCGCCGAGGAGTAGTGCGAGGAGGAGCGAAAAGCGCCGCATCCGCGCCGGCGGTTCGTGCACAGCGCCTTTCTGCAGATCGTTCATCGACGATGCTCGGAGAGCCGAGCGGGTCAGCTCTCTGCCCGGACCTGGAGCGCAAGGTAGTTCTGGATTCCCATCTGCGCGATCTGGTCGATCTGCGCTTCGATCCAGTCGACGTGCTCTTCCTCTTCGTGGAGGATCTCTTCCAGGAGAAGCCGCGAGCCGTTGTCGTCCACCTCGCCGCAGACTTCGATCCCCTTGTTCAGGCGGGGGAGGGCGTCCATCTCGAGAGCGAGGTCGACGCGGAACTGCTCTTCGACCGTCTCGCCGATGTTGATCTTTCCGAGTCGCTGGACGTTGGGGACGCCTTCGAGAAAGAGGATCCGCTCGATGACTTCCTCGGCGTGCTTCATCTCGCCGATCGAGTGGTGGCGGATCACCTTCTGGAGCCGCTTGTAGCCCCAGTTCTCGCACATCTCGGCGTGAACGAAATACTGGTTGATCGCCGTGAGCTCGGCCGTGAGAACTTCGTTGAGGACTTCGATGACCTTCTTGTCACCCTTCATGCTGACGTACCCTCCGCGCGTTGTGGAGGGGAAGGGTATCACGCGATCGCGGCGTGTTCGTCCGTCTCGACGTGCTCGAGATGGCACCAGAGCGAGGCCTCGTCGGCCCCGGCCGCGCGGAGCATCGACCGGAGGTCCGAATGGCACGAGCCGCATCCCGCGCCGATTCCTCGCTCCTGAAGCGAGGTCATGCATCCGGCGCCGCTGTGAATCGCGGCCCGCACGTCCCGCTCACTGGCTCCTGCACAAACGCAAACGATCATGAGAAGTAGCTCCGAACTTGAGACATTATCTCAACTACGGAACCATTCTGCCTCGGTTCTTCTTCCAGATCAACCCCTCAGACGATCAGGAGGATCGTAAGGCCCA
>JBHEOL010000286.1:0-2701 GCA_046261635.1 Thermoanaerobaculia bacterium
CCGAAGATGAGCGGCACCGTGATGGCCGAGTGGCTGAAGGAGAGCTACCCGGGCATCAGGATTCTCTTCCCCTCGGGGTATTACTTCGACGAGACACGACACGACGTCCGTGACAGCAGCGTCGCGTTTATCGCCAAGCCGTACACCCTCGCTGCTCTTTCGGCCAAAGTGCGCGACCTTCTGGACTCGCCGAGCTGAGGGGGAATCCGCTGTCCCTCCCCAGAATCGCCGCCCTCGACGAGTCGGGTTTCCCGCGCCGCCTTCTCACGTTCGCCCTCGCGCTCACGATCGTCACCTTCGCCTGGTTCGGCTGGCTGCTCGCCGACCTCCGGCGCGACGCGCACCTCGCCGGAGACCGGACCGCCCGGATCGAACATCTTCGCGGGGTCGTGCGCCACCTCGGCGAGGTGCTCGGTGGCTCCGTGCGCCTGGCGGCGACCACGGGAGATCCGAAGTGGGAGGCGCGGTACCGCGAATTCGAACCAGCACTGATGATGGCCATCGATGAGGTGAAGGCGCTGGCCGACCACTCCACGGGCGCGAGGGCCGAAGCGGCTCGCGTCGACGAGGAGAACCTGGCGCTCGTCGAGATGGAGAATCTGGCCTTTGCCCTGGTCCGCGAGGAACGGCTGGAGGAGGCACGTGGCGTCGTGTTCAGCGCTGAGTACGAGCAGCGTGAAGGGGAGTATGCCGAGGCGATGGACGCGGTCATCCGCGCGGTCTGGGCCGATGTCGAGACGACGGATCGCCATCGGCGATTCGTCGTTGTCCTTCTGATGGGAGCGGTCGTGGTGGTGGCGGTGTTCGTCGCGGCATGGATCTCTGTGTTCCGCAACCTGAAGCGATGGCGGGCCGACGTGGAAGGCGCGGTGCGCGACCGCACTGCGGCGGAGCATGCGTTGCGGCAGGCGCACGACGACCTGGAAGTGCGCGTCGATGAGCGGACGCGAGAGCTCGGAGGAGCGACCGAGGCGCCCCGCGCGCGCAACGAGCTGTTCAATCAGTTTGCAGACAACATCGAGGAGGTGTTCTGGGTTCGTTCGCCCGATACCCAGACGCTGCGTTACATCAGCCCTGCCTTCGAGCAGATCTGGGGCCGTTCCCGGGAAAGTCTCTACGCGAATCCGCGTGAGTGGATCCAATTCGTGTTTGAGGAGGACCGCGAGCGGGTGCGAAGTGCGTTCGGTACGCTCGGAGCCGACGCGGAGAGTGTCGACATCGAATACCGAATCGTGAGACCCGATGGGGAGATCCGCTGGGTGCATCTGCGCGCCTTCAAGGCTCGCGACGGCACGGGCGAGGTCGTCAGCCTCCTCGGACTCGTAGCGGACATCACCGAGCGGAGGAAGCTCGACGCGCGGCTGTTTCAATCCCGAAAACTGGAAACGGTCGGGCGGCTGGCGGGGGGGATCGCCCACGAGTTCAACAGCATTCAGAGGGCGCCGGCCTTGGCCTCTCGAGCTGCGAGGGAATCATCCGACAGAGTGGCGGCCATATCAGCGTCTACAGCGAGATCGGTCGCGGAACGGCCTTCAAGATCTTTCTGCCGAGGGCGAGGGAAACCCCCGAGAAGCGGACGGCACCGCGGACGATGCCGGAGATGCCCGGAGGGCCGGAGGTGATCCTGCTGGTCGAGGACGATCCGGCGCTCCGCGAGATGTCTGCCGAGCTGTTGCGCCGGCTCGGCTATGTGGTTCTCGTCGCGGACAACGGGGCGAGCGCGCTGAAGCTCTTCGAAAATCGCGGCGAGGTCGCGATCGATCTGCTCTTCACGGATGTGGTCATGCCTCTGGTGAGCGGACCCGAACTGGCGGACCACATTCACGTTTCGTATCCGGCGATCCGGACCCTTTTCACGTCAGCCTACCCGGCGAACGCCATCGACCACCAGCGGCTCGTGAGCCCCGGCGCGGCACTTCTGCCGAAGCCCTTCACCCCGAGAGAGCTCGCCCTGAAGGTCAGGGATGTGCTGGATCATGGGGGGACCCCGGCTTTCGACTTGCCAAGGGAAGAACCGGCAGCCGTCTGATTTCTGATCGCGGAGCGTCTTTCGCTCCCTCGAAAAGCCGCCACTCGCGGCGGCTTCCATCGGCCGTCCACACGTTCAATCCGCGCATCGCCGGGGGAACAGGCGGTCCACTCGGTTGTTTCGATGGAATACTTCGGTTCCGATGGCAACGCGTCGCCCATATCCACGCGCGGTGATGAACGGCGTCGCCAGAAGCGCGCCGTCGGTTCACTCCGCTCGCCAGGCAAGGGTGGGCCTGGCTCTTGCTGTATTGCAGCAACGAACAATCACCTCGGCACGGGCAGAATGAAAGGCACGCTTGATCCGATCACAGTCAGTCCCCGGCGCGATTGAGCTCGGCATCCGAGGTCAGTATGCGCACCCCGGCGATCACATCGCCTACTTCTGGATGGACGAAAGCGAGTTCCGGGAAGGGGTGAGGTTCCTCGAGGTCGGCCTCGAACAGGGTGACTATTGCGTCGTCTTCGGGTACGAAGAGGCGAATCGCCGCGTGCTCGATGTTCTCGATCCGAAATTCGATTTCCAGGAGCTCCAGAACGAGTCGCGACTTTCGGTCATCCACGGCGTTTCGTCGGCGGCTGCGATGCTCGGCCAGATCGGAGCCGATTTCGAGGGTGCCCTGGGGCGCGGGGCAAAACGGCTCCGCCTTCTCGGAAACATCGGGTGGGGCAG
>JBHEOL010000300.1:0-3409 GCA_046261635.1 Thermoanaerobaculia bacterium
CGCCAGCCGCAGGAGGCGCAGAGCGCGCAGTCTGCAGGCGCCCCGGCGTCGAGCCTGACCGCTCGGGCGAAGGGAACGATCGTTTCGGGCCGCTGAGCGGCCGAAGCTTCGCAACTCGCTCCGCCGATCCTTTAGACTGCCCCCGTGACACGATCTCTCACCCTCAAGCCCGGGCGTGACAAGTCCGTTCGGAACCGCCATCCCTGGATCTTCGAAGGAGCCATCGCTCAGGAATCGGGACCGAAATCGCCGACGGCCGATCTCTTCGATTCGGCTGGAGAGCGGTTGGCCTCCGGTTTCTACTCGGAGCGCTCGCAGATCCGCCTGCGCGCGTGGGTCTTCGGCGACCAGACGATGACCGAGGCGCTGGTCCGACAGCGGGTGCAGGAGGCGGCGGAGAGACGGGTCCGTTTCCTTCCGCCGGAGACCGATGCATTCCGCCTGATTCACTCCGAGGGTGACGATGCGAGCGGACTGGTCGTCGATCGCTACGGAGACTCGCTCGTGCTCGAGATCACCTCGGCCGGGCTCGATGCATGGAAGGACGTGGTGGTCGACGCGCTCCGCCAGACCACCGGCGTGGGGCACGTGGCGATCAGGAACGATCTCCCCGCGCGCAAGCTCGAGGGTCTGTCGTTGAAGGACGAGGTCATCGGCGATCCATCGTCCTCGCGGATCATCTCCGAGCACGGCCTCCGTTTCGAAGTCTCGCCTGGTCTCGGTCAGAAGACCGGCCTCTTCCTCGATCAGAGAGAGAATCGGCACCTGTTCGGATCGCTCTGTTCCGGTCTGGACGTGCTGAACCTGTTTTCCTACTCGGGCGGGTTCGGCGTTTACGCGTCGAAGGCCGGCGCGAGCAGCGTGGAGGAAGTCGACATCTCGGAGCCGGCCATCGAGCAGGCCAGGCGAAACCATGAGCTCAACCCTTCACGAGCGACGACCGAGTTCACTGTTGCGAACGCATTCGGGTTCGTGCGGGGCGCGTTCAAGGAGGGGAGGCAGTGGGACGCGGTGGTCTGCGATCCGCCCGCCTTCGCCCGGTCGCGCGGCGAGGTCGAGAAGGCGGCACGCGGCTACAAGGACATGAATCTCTACGCGATCCGGCTGGTGCGGCCGGGCGGACTCCTGATGACTTTCTCGTGCTCGGGACACGTCGGATTGGACCTGTTCCAGAAGATCGTCTTCTCGGCCGCGGCCGACGCCGGTCGTTCCGCGCGTATCGTCCGCCGTCTCGGCGCGGGCCCGGATCATCCGGTCTCGATCTATGCGCCGGAGGGGGAGTACCTGAAGGGGCTACTGCTCGAGATCGGGCAGTAGGCCGCGCGAGGATATTGCCGCGCCCCTTCAGCGACGACCCGCCGAGAAAGCGTTAGACTCTGATCATGTCCGTTCGCCCGGGACGCCAGAACGTGGAGCTGTCGGTCGCCTATCTCGGCGAATTGCTCCGGAACGCCGGGTTCATCGACGACCAGCAGCACGTCGAGCTCGAGGCCCTCGATCGCCAGGCGCGCACCGGGAAGTCGAAAAAGGGAGAAGAGGCCGCGAGCCCGTTCAAGCTGATCTCGTCGCTCAACCTCAGCGACGCTTCGGGGCAGGGCACGCGCGTCGACGAATTCCTGCTGGCGAGGCTTCTGGCCGAGGATGCAGGGCTCGAGTTCTTCAAGATCGACCCGCTCAAGCTCGACATCGAGCTGATCGAGTCGAAGATCTCCCGCCCGTTCGCGCGGAAGCACAGGATGATTCCGGTTCACGTCCGCGACGGGAAGCTCGTCGTCGCCGTCGTGAATCCGTTCGACGATCCGTCGATCGAGGCGTATCGCCCCATCGCCGGGCAGGAGCTGCGGCTCGTCGTATCGGCCGAGACCGACGTGATGTCGGTCATCAACGAGTTCTACGGATTTCGCGCGTCGGTGACCAAGGCCGAACGGAATCTGAAGAGCGGATTCGACCTCGGCAATCTCGAGCAGTACGTGAAGCTCAAGTCGGGTGCCGAGATCGAAGCGAGCGACCAGCACATCGTCAACGCGGTCGACTACCTTCTGCAGCACGCTTACGACTCCCGCGCCTCGGACATCCACGTCGAACCGAAGCGCGATCACTCGCAGATCCGGTTCCGCATCGACGGCGTGCTTCACGAGATCCAGAGACTTCCACGGCTCGTCAATCTGGCCGTGACCTCGCGACTCAAGACGATGTGCAGGATGGATATCGCCGAGAAGCGCCGCCCCCAGGACGGCCGGATCAAGACCGAGAGGGAGGGCAAGGAGATCGAGTTGCGCGTATCGACCCTCCCCACCGCCTTCGGCGAGAAGGTCGTCATGCGGATCTTCGATCCCGATGTCCTTCTCCGGGATCTCTCGGGCCTCGGCTTTTATCAGGACGAGCTCGGGACGTTCGAGGAGTGGATCGACCGCCCTCACGGAATCATCCTCGTGACCGGGCCGACCGGCTCGGGGAAGACCGTGACGCTGTACTCCGCGCTCAGGCATCTCTCCTCGCCGGAGATGAACATCACCACCATCGAAGATCCGATCGAGATGGTCAACGAGGACTTCAACCAGACGAGCGTGCAGCCGAAGATCGGGATCACCTTCGCCTCGGCGCTCAGGACCATCCTGAGGCAGGATCCGGACGTGATCATGGTCGGCGAGATCCGCGACGGGGAGACCGCTCAGAACGCCATCCAGGCGGCCCTGACCGGCCATCTGGTGTTTTCGACCCTTCACACCAACGACGCCGCCTCCTCGGTCACGCGCCTGGTCGACCTCGGAATCGAGCCGTTTCTCATCTCCTCGAGCCTGATCGGGGCCATGGCTCAGCGCCTGGTCCGCACCATCTGCAAGGACTGCAAGCGGAACCGCCCGCTCACCGTCGACGAGGCCTCCATGCTCAACCTCCAGGCTCCGGCGGGAAAACGGATCATCGTCAAGGAGGGGGCCGGCTGCATCCGATGCCGGAACACCGGGTACTTCGGCCGTACCGGGATCTTCGAGATCCTGTCGATCGACACCGCGATCCGCGATCTGATCGACCGGCGCGAAGACTTTCTCAAGATCAAGGAGATGGCCGTCCGGCGAGGCATGCGCACGCTCCGGCAGTCGGCGCTGCGAAAACTGGCGGAGGGGGACACGACGTTCGAGGAAGTCATCCGGGTCACCGGGATCTGAGGCAGTCTGTCGAATCTGGTTTTCGTCTTCCGCAAAGGGAGAACCTGGTGGCTGCCCCCCGGTGGCGGGGGAGGGACAGGGCAGGAATATGCCGGCGATTCCGCTCGTTGCCTGCAACTGTAGAACGTGATTTGCCGCATCGAGACGAAGGAATGCATCCGAATCTCCGATCAGGCAGCACAGAAAGGAGATTCCGATGAAAACTACCGGAACTGTGAAATGGTTCAATGACGCGAAGGGCT
>JBHEOL010000308.1:0-13858 GCA_046261635.1 Thermoanaerobaculia bacterium
GTTGCGGGCGGGACAACGCCATCTCGACGCCGCCACCTCCTCAACGATGAACCACATCGCCTCGTCGGCGGCGGCGCCGATCTGACGTCGTCCCGCCCGCAACGCGGCCCCTCTGGTTTCTTTCACAGCCTCTGAGGAGCCGCGAACGGGCCGAGCTTGCTCATTCGTGATGAGGCGGCGACGAAAGATCTCAAAATGCGAGGATCGTGTTGGCCAGTGCGGGGAGGCAGGATCCTGCCATTCTGAGATCCTTCGGTCGCGCTCGTGGTTCTCGTGGCTGACACACTCAGCGCGACGCGACCTCAGGATGACCGGGGTCGCGCCGAGGCGCTCCCCGCCGGTCAGCTCTTTCCCGTGACCTGAAGGACGATCGGGACGATCACGAGAAGCTGGATCGCGTCGAACACTCCGTGCGCGATGATGCATGGCCAGAGGTTGCGCGTCCGGTAGAACGTGTAGCCGATCACGAGAGAGACGATCGTCACGCCCACCAGAAGAAACGGCTGACCGTACCCCGCATGGGCGATGGCGAAAAGGATCGTCGAGAGGATCAGTCCGACCCGCTTCTGCAGCCAGCCGCGAAAGAAGAACTCCTCCACGGTCATGGCCGAAAAGACGATCAGTGCCTTCTTCCAGATTGGAAGGGCGGCCATCCACGGGATCATCGGAGACGGCTCCGCATCCTCGGGCATCAGCCCCATTCCCATCAGGATCGACCCCACGATGAGGGCGATCGCGATCGTGAGAATCCACCCACCGATCCCCACCGCAACGCCGATTGCCGCGTTCTGCGCGAAACCGCGCGTCGAGAGGTTCATGTACTCCGTGATCGAGGGGCGTCCCACCGAGGCCCACCAGCCGATGAGGAAGACCATCAGCAGGACGTGGAGCATGAAGAGCGACCAGAAGGGAATGTTCGCCGTGTCGACCTGTGCGGAAGCCGTCGAAGACTGGATCACCAGGACGGTGACCCCGCTCACGAACCCCCAGAACCAGAGGTAGGCGAACCATTTCGCCGCGGCCGTCGGGAAGCGATCGGAGCTCAGGATCCCGAAGCGCTCGTTCGCGAAAATCAGCGACGCGGTGAGCAGGAAGGAGACGAGAAGAGAGGGGACGAGATTATCCAATATCAACGGACCACGAGCACGGGGCAGTGCGCCTTTCGGAGAACTTTCTCAGTGATGCTTCCGAGCAGAGCGTGCTCGAGGCCGGAGTGGCCATGGGTGGCCATGACGATGAGCTCGGCCTTTTCGTCGGCTGCCATCTGCACGATCTCGGCGGCGGGATAGCCGCGGCGGACGACTACGTTGACCGACGCTTCAGGAGCGTGCTCGGCCGCGAGCGCACGGAGCTCGGTCTCGGCCTTTTCCTTCATCGCCTCGAAGTAATCCGTTGACGGATACTCGATCGGAAAAAAGTCGAAGTAGGGAAGAACGTCGCTGATGACCGTGAGCAGAGTGAGCGAGCCGCCTTTCCCTGCGAGCCTCGCCGCATACGCGACGGCGCTGGCCGAGAACGCCGAAAGGTCGACCGGCACGAGAATTCGGCTGAAGAGGTTGGGGCTCACGCCCGCAGTTTCTCCGATAACCGCGACTGGAGGCAAGTGGGAGCGGGACGCGTGCCCGGATCACCTCTCCCCGAGCTTGATCACCGAGCGGAGAAAGAACTGCTTGAGCCGGCTTCCGGCATCGAACGCGCCGCTCTTGCGGCGCCGCTTCCGCTCTTCCGGCGATAGTCCGGCGAGGTCGGCGGCTGCATCGAAAGAGCTCCCCAACTGCGGGGGCTCGAGTGCTTCCGTCGGGTAGTTCGTCTGCAGCGGGCCGTTCTCGAGGGGATCGCCGAACCGGTGGTGGGCTTCCTCGATCGTCAGCACGGGCTCGACGCACGCATCGACTCGGTCGAAAACGCCCTCCCAATCCGATCGGTCCCGGCTCGCGACCGCCTCGGCGATCGTGCGCGTGACGCTCTCACGCGATCGCGCGTCGAACTGCTTCGGAACCAGCTCGGGATGCCCGATGGCCGTGCAGAATGTCTCCCAGAAATGCGGCTCCAGCGGCGCGACCGCGAGAAATCCGCCGTCGCGTGTGCGATAGAGCGTGTAGTTGGGGAGCCCCCCCGTGAGCCAGAAGGTCTCGGGGGTGTGATGGGAGCCCCGATAGAGCGCCTCGGCGGTCGGCATGACGGCGCGCGACGCGGCCGCCATCGAGACGTCGAGAGAAGCTCCTTCTCCGGTCCGATCGCGGCCGTGCAGCGCGGCGAGGATGAGAATGGCGCCGTAGAGCGCGCCGCTCATGTCGCCGATCTGTGTGGCCGGAAGAACCGGTGTTCCGTCGCGGTCGCGCTGCAGATCGAGAAGGCCCGAGAGAGCGACGAAGTTCAGATCGTGGGCACTCCTCTCGCGCCCGGCCCCGAATCCGCTGATCGAGCAGCAGATGAGCCGGGGGCTGATCGCGCGCAGGGTCGTGGCGTCGATGCCGAACCTGGAGGCGACGCCGGGGCGATACGACTCGACCACGACGTCGACGTGCGGGACGAGGGTATGAAGGAACTCCCGTCCCTCGGCCTTCTTGAGGTCGACGACGAGGCTTTCCTTCCCGCCGTTGATCAACTTGAACAGAGCGCCGTGCTCGCGGTCGAAGGGAGGCAGCCAGCGGGTCGGGTCGCCGTCGGGCGGCTCCACCTTGAGCACGCGCGCCCCGAGGCGGCGGAGGATGTCGGTCGCATACGGGCCTGGAAGGTGGCGCGTGAAGTCGAGGACGACGACTCCCTGCAGGGGGAGGCTCATTCGCGCTCGAGGACCATCGCAAGACCGAGAGCTCCGGCGGCGCAGACGGTGACCAGCCCGTACTGCTCGCTGGTTCGCTGGAGCTCGTTGCAGACGGTCGTGACGATCCTCGCTCCGGTGGCGCCGAAGGGATGTCCGATGGCGATCGAGCCCCCGGTCCGGTTGATCTTGGCCGGATCGATCTCTCCGATCGCTTCCGAGCGGCCGAGCCGATCCTGGGCGAACTTCTTCGAGCCGATCCATTGAATGTTCGACAGAACCTGAGCCGCAAACGCCTCGTGCATCTCGATGACGCCGATGTCGGAGAGCCTGATCTTCGCGCGATCGAGAGCAATCGGGAGGGCGAACGATGGTCCCTGGAGGAGTTGATCGAATGGATCGAGCGCGGCGTAGGCATAACTGCGGATGAACCCGATCGGCTTGATGCCGAGCGATTTCGCCCGCTCTTCCGACATCAGAATCACCGCCGCGGCGCCGTCGGTCAGGGGGGAGGCGTTGCCCGCCGTGATGGTTCCGTACTTCCGATCAAAGACCGGCTTCAGCTTCGAGAGTGCGTCGAGGGTCGTGTCCGAGCGGATGATGTTGTCGCGCTCGACGACGGTCTCGTAGCGCGGAGGCACCAGGACCGTCATCACCTCGTCGGAGAACCGCCCGGATTCGAATGCCGCGGCCGCCCGGTGGTGGCTCTGCATCGCGAACTCATCCTGCGCCTCACGCGTGATGCCGTTCTCCTTCGCCATCTTCTCGGCGGACTGGCCCATCGTCAGACCGGTCGAGGACTCGGCGATCGCCGGGGCATCCGGCGCGAGGTCTTTCGCCCGGACCCCACTGAAAGCGCCGACCTTGCCGCCGAAAGACTTGGACTTGCTGGCCTTCATCAGGGCATCCGAGAATCCGCGCGAAAAGAGAATCGGAACGTTGGAGAGCGATTCCGCACCACCGGCGAGTACGGTCTCCGCGTAGCCGCGGTAGATCTGGTCCGCGCCGTTGGTGATGGCTTGATTCGAAGTTGCGCACGCGCGGCTGACGGTATAGGCGGAGACACTCGGGGGAATGCCGGTGCCGAGCACGATCTCGCGGGCCAGGTTCGGCGCTTTGACCGACGGGATGACGGTCCCGAAGATCACCTCGTCGATCGTGCTGGGGTCGACTCCCGAGCGCGTCACCAGCTCGCTGACGACGATCCGCCCGAGATCGAGCGTCTCCAGGTGACCGTACACCGTGCCCGATTTGGCGAATGGTGTACGCAGGCCCCGCACGACTGCGACACGTGGATGTTTTTCCATGGAGAAGTCCTCGTTTCCCGATCTCGCCGCGGTCCCGGCCGCTGGCGGATTCCGGATTGGATCAATTCCGGCAGACGCCTAGCATGGCACCCTTGTCCCGTCCTGTTCAAGGTGGGTCGTCGTCCATCCTGGCGTTCGGCCTGCCGCCAAGCGGCGAACTCCCGCTTTGGTTTAGGATAGGCGGCAGTTCAGGAGCGGCTCAGCAGTCTCGAAGAAGGGACGGCAGGGAGGGGAGATTCGCCCCACCAGGGGATCCTTTCCCGGATTACCATTTGCCTCCGGCGATCAAGGCCGGCGAGTCAATCGGAGCAGACACGTGGATCGAGCCTCAATCGACAAATCACTGGAGCGGCTGCTGTCCCTGCCGCTGGATGCGGGCAAGCTGCTCGTGATGACGCACGACAACCCGGATCCCGACGCGCTCGCGAGCGCCGCCGCGATGAAGCTGCTGCTCGAGACACGGCGTGGGATCCGGGCGACTGTCGGGTACAGCGGGATCATCGGCCGCGCCGAGAACCGGGCCATGGTGCGCGTCCTCGACCTCCCGATCCATCACCTCACCCGGCTCAATCTCGATGAGTACCCGTACATCGCGCTCATGGACGCGCAACCGTATACCGGGAACACGGCCCTGCCCGAGAGCCGGCGCGTCGATATCGTGATCGACCATCACCCTCTGCGCGACGCAACCCGGCAGGTCCCGTTCTACGAGGTGAGCGACGATCTCGGCGCTTCGGCTACGCTGATGACGCACTACCTGATCCGTGCCGACATCGAGATTCCAACTGATCTCGCGACGGCGCTTCTCTATGGGATCCGCAGCGAGACGCAGGATCTCGGACGCGAGGTCCACCCGCTCGACCTCGAGGCCTACCACCATCTGGTGCCCCTCTCGGATGCCACCAAGCTCGCGGCAATCGCGAAGCCCTCGCTCAGCCGGCAGTACTACGCCCAACTCGGCGGGGCTCTCGACTCGATCCTGGTCGGCCGGACGGTCGCCGTCTGCCCGGTCGGCAATGTCAGCAACCCCGATTTCGTCCCCGAGATGGCGGATTTCGCGGTTCGTATGGAAGGGGTCCGGTGGAGCCTCGCCTTCGGCTACTTCGAGCTCCGCATGTACCTGTCGATGCGGACGAACGACCCGGAAGCGTCGGCGGGTGAGCTCATGCAGGAAGTCCTCGAAGGAATCGGCAAGGGAGGCGGACACGGCATGCGAGCCGGTGGGAACGTCGATCTCTCCGCTTCGCGCTCTCGCATCGAGACTGAGAGGATCGTCACCGAGAGATTCCTCGAGGCCGTTGGAGCGGAGGACGACCGCCTCGAGCCGCTCAGCAAGGAGAGCGCAGCGCCGGAGAAGGCGCATGCGGACGAGGCGCACTGACCGAAGTACAGGTCGCGCTAATTCGGGTGAGAGCGCCCGGCGCCGGATCACGATATGGCCTCTGACGAGCCGGACAATGTATTTCGCGAGGATCTGCTCGATGAGCAGTCTCCGAAGCCGTCGATCCTGGTGATCTTCGGCGCCTCGGGTGACCTTACGCAACGCAAGCTCATCCCAGCGCTTTACTCGCTGGCTCATGACGGCTTGCTGCCCGCGGGGCAGACCATCATCGGCGTCGCCCGGAGCGATTTCACCAGCGAGGAGTTCCGCAAAGCGATGCGCGAGGCGTGCGATCTCCACGCGCGCCGATCCCCGGTGAGCGAGGCGATCTGGGAGACGTTCGCCGAGGGGCTTCATTACGTGTCCGGAGAGCTCGACGACGATGCTACCTTCGCGAAACTCGAGTCGATGTTCGACAGAATCGACGCGGAGAGAGGGACCGAAGGGCGACGGATTTACTACCTGGCGATTCCTCCTGCCTTCTTTCCCCATCTGGCGACGAAGCTCGGTGAACGGGGGCTGGTGAGCGACCCGGAATCGGGAGCCCCTTCCACGAGAATCATCATCGAAAAGCCCTTCGGGCGCGATCTCGCGAGCGCCCAGCAGCTCAACGCGATCGCAACCTCGATCTTCCGCGAGAGTCAGGTGTTCCGCATCGATCACTACCTCGGGAAGGAGACGGTTCAGAACATTCTCGTTCTCCGCTTTGCGAACGGGATCTTCGAGCCGTTCTGGAACCGCCAGTTCATCGACCACGTGCAGCTGACCGTCGCGGAGTCGATCGGTGTCGAGGATCGCGGGGCATATTTCGACGGCGCGGGCATGGCGCGGGACATGGTTCAGAATCACATGCTCCAGCTACTGGCGCTCGTGGCAATGGAGCCGCCGGCGATCTACTCCGCGGACGCGGTGCGCGACGAGAAGGTCAAAGTGTTCACGGCATTGCGCGAGTTCCCTGCGGAGGACCCGTCTTCGGTGGCGGTGCGGGGCCAGTACGGCGAAGGATCGGTCGGAGGAGTTTCTGCAGCGGCCTATCGATCGGAAGCCAGGGTCCCGGCCGATTCACGGACCGAAACTTTCGCCGCAGTCCGGACGTGGGTCGACAACTGGCGCTGGGCCGGAGTTCCCTTCTACCTGAGAGCCGGCAAGCGTCTCCCGAAACGTTCGACGACGATTTCGATTCACTTCCGCCCCGCGCCTCATCCGCTCTTTCGAAAGAGCGAGGGGATCGAGATGCGACCGAACATTCTGGCGATCCGGATCCAGCCGGACGAAGGGATCTCGCTTCGTTTCGAATCGAAGATTCCCGGGCCGTCGATGAAAAGCCATCCGGTCACGATGGAGTTCCGCCACGCCACCTCGTTCGGAGCCGAGCCGCCCGAGGCTTACGAGCGGCTGCTGCTCGACACGATGGCGGGTGATGCCACCCTCTTCGCGCGCCGCGACGAAGTCGAGTGGGCCTGGCGGTGGCTCGATCCGCTGCTCGAGTCGTGGGCCGCGAAGGGATCTCCGGCTCCGTACGAAGCGGGGAGCTGGGGGCCCGCGGTCGCCGACGAGCTGATTCGCCGTGACGGGCGCGAGTGGCGGAGGGTGTGATGGAGGAGATTCATCAGGCGCTCGCGGGCGCCGCCATGCCGGTGGACGTCGGAGGGATCGAGAGAGCTCTCGCGGAGCTCTGGCGCGTTGAAGGGAGCGGGACGGGGGAGGCCGTGACGCGGGCGGCACTCTGGAACGTGATCGCGATCGCGCGCAACGAGCGGGAAAGGACCGAGGCTGGCGCAATCCTCGCGGCCGTCAGCGAGGTCGTCCCGCAGAGGAGCCTTCTCATCGAGACGAATCTTGATGCGCAGGCCAGGCTCGATTCCTGGATCAGCGCGCACTGCCACCTCGTGGGTGACGGCTCCCAGATGTGCTCTGAAGAAGTCACCATCGTCGCCGGAGGGGAGCGCGAGCAACACGTTCCATCGCTGATTCGCGCCCTTCTGCTTCCCGACATGCCGGTGGCAGCATGGTGGCTTCGAGGGGTCCCCGCCGGGAGCCTCGCGGAAATGACGACGGATCTCGCCGATCTCGTCATTCTCGATTCCGCGACGTTCGAGAATCCCGAAGACTTCGAGCTGGCGGCGCGGATCGCGAAGGAGTCCCGCCGCGGAGCGACCGATTTGCAATGGATGCGGATCGAGGAATGGCGACGGGTCACCGCGCTCGCCTTCGATCCTCCGCCGATGCGGGCTCTGGCCTCAGGAATGAAATCGATCAGAATTCGATATGGAGCCTCGGGAACGGCCAACGCAGGCGATCGTTCCGCAGCGCTGCTCTTCGCCGGCTGGATGCTCGGCCAGCTTCGGAGCTCCGGAAAGAAGAGCCAGGCCGCGGTCGCGCTCGAGAGGCAGGAAATGAGCGAAGGCGGGGGACAGCTGGTGGAGATCGAAATCGACCTGGGCCGCGGCGCGGGCCTCCGGATCGTTCGCTGCGAGGGCGCAGTCCGGGCGTTTCCGCGCGGAGTCGAAGGTTCGGCGCCCGCCGTCGTGAGGCTGTATTCTTCGAAGCCCGACCATCTCGTCCGGCGGGCGCTCGCTCACGGCGAGAGAGACGCGGTCTGCGAGCGAGCCCTCGGCGAGGCGGCGGCGGTGTTGCGGAGGAGAGGATGAACCTCAGGGTGTTCGAGAACGCGGAAGACATGGCCACGGCCGTCGCGGATGAGCTCATCCGCCAGATCGAGGCCCGGAAGCGGAGCGTGGTCGGTCTTTCCGGTGGTGCCACCCCGCGCAGGATGTACGAGCTTCTCGGATCCGGCTTCAGACGCGGTCGGATCCAGGAGGCTGAGCTCATCTGGGTCCTCGGCGACGAGCGCCTCGTCCCTCCCTATCATCCGGAATCCAACAGCCGCCTCATCCAGGAGACCCTCTTTCAGCACGGCATCCCCGAAAGGCATCGGTTCATCCGTTTCCGCACCGATCTCGAGAATCCCCAGCGGATCGCCAATGAGTTCGAGGCCGATCTGAGGGAAGTGGTGGGCGAGCGTCCGATCGACCTGTTCATTCTCGGTGTCGGGGAGGACGGCCACACCGCGTCCCTTTTTCCCGGCACCAGCGCACTCGACGAGCGGGAGCGGTGGGCGGTGGCCGTCGACGTACCGCAGCTTCATACGAGCCGGCTGACCGTCACGCTTCCTGTCCTGCAGGGCGCCGCGCTGCGGTGGGTGCTCGCCTCGGGAGCCTCGAAGCGCGCAGTGATCGAGGAAGTTCAGGGTGGCGCCGATCTCCCCGTCGCACTCGCGACCCGCGGAGAAGGGGAGACTTGGTGGTTTGCCGACCGCGAGGCTTGGGATCCCGATCAGACTCTGCGCGAGGCGCGGGGGGGACGGTGAGCCTTCGCCTCGTCGCCGCCGATGTCGGCGGCACCAAGACGCTCGTTCAACTCCTCGAAGCCGGAGCCGGGGGGATGGTGTCCAAACTCGAGCGCCGCTACGAGAGCGAGCTGTATCCGACATTCGAGAGCATGCTCCGAGAGTTCATGGCCATGGCGGTATCGGCCGACGTCGCCTGCTTCGCCGTGGCCGGCCCGGTCGTGCATCGAACCGCGCGGGTGACCAATCTTCCGTGGCAGATCGATGCGGACGCGATCGCAGCTGAGTTCGGGATTGGCAACGTCATTCTCGTCAACGACTTCTACGCCGTGGCTGCGGGAGTTCCGCACCTCGAGGCGGGCGATCTTCTCTCCATTCACGAAGGAAAGCGCGACACGTCATCCCCGATCGCCATCCTGGGGGCCGGAACCGGCCTGGGAGAGGCGATGGTCGTCCCTTCCGCTTCCGGCTGGATCGTCGTCCCCTCGGAAGGAGGACACGTCGACTTCGGCCCCGCCGACCCGATTCAGGACCTGTTGCTCACCCGCCTTCGGGCCCGTTACGGGCACGTGAGCTGGGAGCGCGTGGTCTCCGGACCGGGACTGGTCAACATTCTCGCGTCGCTTCGCGATTCGCGGCCCGACCTGGCGGTGCACGATTTCAGCGCGGGAGCGCCGGATGACGATCTCCCCGCACTGATCGCCCATTTCGACGCGGAAGGGAACCCGCTGGCGCGCGCGACGTTCGACGTCTTTCTCGCGGCGTACGGAGCCGAAGCGGGAAACCTCGCCCTCAAATGCCTTGCACGGGGAGGGGTCTTCCTGGCCGGCGGGATCGGGGCGAAGAACGCCGATCGAATTGCCGACGGCGTGTTCATGAAGGCTTTCTCCGAGAAGGGGCGGTTCCGCGACCTCGTTCTGGAGTGTCCGGTCGACCTGATCACGAATCCGCGCGTCGGGCTGATCGGCTCGGCACACCTGGCGGCTGAAGTCGCCCACCGGACGTAGCGCGAAAAGCGGAGGAAAGGCCCCTCCGCATCAGTGACCACGGTTTGGCTTCACCAACCGTGGCCGGGACGTGCCGCGCTCGGCAGCAACCACGGCGGGATGACATTTCGCCTTTCCTCTGTTACCGAGCCCGCTTCCCCCTTTCCGGCGACGTGTCAGGCGCCGACTACATTTCACGAGGAATTCAGCAGGCATGGGTCTCAGCGTAGGTATCGTCGGGCTTCCGAACGTCGGCAAGTCCACCATTTTCAACGCCTTGACGGCGGCGGGCGCCCAGAGCGCAAACTATCCTTTCTGCACCATCGAGCCGAACGTCGGGATCGTCGCGGTCGTCGATCGGCGCCTCGACCGGCTCGCCCGGACGGCCCGGAGCCTCGAGACGATCTACACCGATCTGCGGGTCGTGGACATCGCCGGCCTGGTCCGCGGAGCGAGCAAGGGTGAGGGGCTCGGCAATCAGTTCCTTGCCAACATCCGCGAGACCGACGCGATCCTGCACGTGGTGCGGTGTTTCGACGACACCGACGTCATTCACGTCGAACAGACGGTCGACCCGGCTCGCGATATCGAGATCGTCGAGACCGAGCTCCTTCTTTCGGATCTGGAGGCGGTGAACCGCCGGATGGATCGTGTCGCGAAACTGGCGCGCGCGGGACAGAAGGACGCACAGCTCGTGCAGCGAACCCTCGAGAAGGCAGCGGCTGCCATCGATGCCGGAACGCCCCTGCGAGCCGTCGAGTTCTCGGAGGATGAGCGCTCGATCATCGAGGAGATCAACCTGCTGAGCATGAAGCCGGTTCTCTACGTGGCGAACGTCTCGGAGGATTCGCTCGGAGAGGAGACTCCCGCGCTCGAGGCGGTCAGGAAGGCGGCTGCCGCAAAGGGTGGGGAAGTCGTCGTCCTCGCCGGGGATCTCGAAGCGCAGATCGTGGAGCTCGAGCCTGGCGATCGCGAGGAGTTTCTTCGGGAGATGGGGCTCGAGGAGCCAGGTCTGCAGACGCTCGTCAGGGCCGCCTACCGGCTTCTCGATTTCGAGACATTCTTCACGGTCGGTCCGAAGGAAGCGCGCGCCTGGACGATTCACCGCGGGACGAAGGCCCCTCAGGCAGCCGGCAGGATCCACAGCGATTTCGAGCGCGGCTTCATCCGCGCCGAGACCATCCATTGCGAGGCTTACTTCGAATTCCCCTCGGAGATCGCCGCCCGGGCCGCGGGGAAGATCCGGAGCGAGGGGAAGGATTACCAGGTTCAGGACGGTGACGTGATTCTGTTCCGTTTCAACGTCTGAGCCGGGTCCAGCACCGCGATTGCATGGGGGATGGGTGGTCAGATGAGGGGAACCTGGCCCGCCGAGTAGCGCCGCATTCGAGATGAGAGAGCAGTTCCAGATCCAATCGGCCGAAGATCTGCCGATCCGTGGGGTCGTCGACCTTCCCGAGGCCCCGCGATCGGTCGTGGTGGTCGTTCACGGGTTCAAGGGATTCAAGGACTGGGGGTTCTTTCCCTGGGTCGGAGAGCGGTTGCGCGGCGCAGTCGCGGCCGTCGTCCGCTTCGACATGTCGAGGAACGGAATCGGGGAGCGGCCGGGCGAGCTCGATCGCCTCGATCTGTTTGCCGACGGCAGCTATTCGACCGAGCTGGCCGACCTCGGAAGCGTGCTCTCATGGGTCGCCTCCCACGAGATCCTCTCCGGGCTTCCCCTGTTTCTCCTGGGCCACTCGCGCGGAGGAGGAATCGCGATCCTGGCGGCCGCCGCCTCGCCGGAGGTGCGCGGGGTCATCACCTGGAGCGCCATCGCGAAGGCGGACCGGTGGGACGAAGCCACGAAACAGGAGTGGCGCCGGAGCGGGCACCTCGACATTCCGAACTCGAGAACGGGGCAAGTGATGCGGCTCTCCACCCGCGCGCTCGACGACCTGGAGGCGGCTGGTTCGCAGCTCGATATCCTGGCGGCCGCGGGACGACTCACGGTCCCCGTCCTCCACGTCCACGGAGTTGCCGACGAAACCGTCCACCCGACGGAGGCCGAGCATCTCGCCTCCCGGGGAAAGAACTCCTCCCTCGTGCTGATCGCAAACGGGACCCATACGTTTGGCGCGGTGCATCCGTTCGCCGGCTCGAGCCCCGAGCTTCGCTTCGCGATGCAGGCCAGTCTCGCCTTCATCCACGCCTACTGCCGAGGCACGCGCATCGTCAATCTGAGTCGGTAAGCGGGGGAGGCTTCAGCCTCCGCCTGCGACGATGAATCGAGTCGAACCTTTCTCGAGGCGAATCTGCGTCGCGGCGGATTGGGGCGGTCAGCGTGCGCACGCGACGATGACGGAGGCTGAAGCCTCCGCCACTAGAGCAGGTCGTCGTCGCGGCTGGCGTCCGGGCCAGGCTCTTTCTCCAGACGGGTGTGATGCCTGTGGTCGCGTCCTTCGATCCCGGGCCGGGGGCCGGATCGCCTCCTCCGACGCCTGCGCTTCGGATGTTCGGGCTGCGCGGGAGCCTGAGGCGTTTCCGCTTCGGCCGTCTCCTCGAGCTCGCCTTCGAATTTCGACTCGTCGAAGAGCCAGACCCATTGAGCTTCGGCGGGGGGTTCCTTCGAGGGGGATCGTCCCCTCTCGCCGCGATTCCGTCGTCTCGGCTGCTTTCCCGATGCCATCTGCGGGTCGAGCTTCCGGAGGCGGATGAGCACGTCTTCGCTGAGGCGCCGGTTCACCGAGATGAGGTCGGCCACGAGGCCGATCAGGGCGGTCTGGAACCCGATGATGAGAAGGACCGCTGCGAGAATGAGCGACTGGACGTGGCCGGAGGAACCGGCGGTGAAGTAGTACCAGAGAAAGCGGAGTCCCAGAGCGAACCCGACCAGAAACAGGGCGGCCCCGATCGCGAAGAAGGTCTTGAGCGGTTTGTAGAGAGCGTAGACGCGGAAGATCGTGACGCCCGATTTCCAGACGTAACGCATCATGCCGCTGTAGAGACGCGATGGACGCGTGGGCGGGTTGGTCCCGATCTTCACCGACTGAACGCCGAGGTTGCGGTTGCCTGCCTGGATGATGGTTTCGAGCGTGTAGGTGAAGGGGTTGAAGACGTTGATCTGGTAAGCCGCCTCGCGCGAGAAGGCGCGAAAACCGCTCGTCACGTCGGGGAGGTCGAGTCCGGCAGCGCGGCCGACCGCCCAGCTGCCGAGTCGTTGGAGCGCGCGCTTGGCCGGGCCCATGAAGGCGCTGTTTCGGACGTCGCGATCTCCGATGACGACCTCCGCCTTTTCCTCGAGGATCGGCGCGATCAACCGCGGGATGTCGCTCGCCTTGTACTGATTGTCGGCATCGGTGTTGACGATGAGGTCCGCGCCGAGCCGGAGCGAGGCATCGATGCCGGCGAGAAACGCCTTCGCGAGGCCGCGATGGGTCACGAGCCGGACGATGTGATCGGCTCCGGCGGCGCGCGCCGCCTCGACCGTCCCGTCGCTGCTTCCATCGTCGACGACCAGGACCTCGACCGAGTTGATTCCGCCAATGCTTCGGGGAAGCTCGCGGATCGTCGCGGCGATCGTCTTCTCTTCGTTGTATGCGGGAATCTGAATGACGAGTTTCAAATCGTTGTCTTCTGCCTCGCCGGAAGCGGGGCGTTTCTCCGGATCGCGACGGCCTGAGGCCATCCGGGATAGTGGGGCTGCCAGCCGGCAGCAATGAATTCATTCTAAACTCTCGCACGAACTGATGCAGCAGCCCAGACGAGTCTCCGTGATCATGCCGATGGACCGCCCCGGCCCCGATGCCCGCAAGGCGGTCGCCTCGGTGCTCGGGCAGCAGACCGCGATTCCATTCGAGCTCATCGTCATCTCGGCCCGGGATCCGGGCCTCGCCGAGGATCCCCGGCTCGAGATCGTCCTTCTCGACGAACGGAATCCCGCCATACGGAGGAATGCGGGGGCAGCCGTTGCCTCGGGCGAGATTCTCGCGTTCATCGACGACGATGCAGTCGCGGCTCCGTCCTGGATCGAAACGGCGGTGGCCTGGATGGACGGCCATCCGGAGGTCGTCGCGCTCGGCGGACCCGATC
>JBHEOL010000320.1:0-10477 GCA_046261635.1 Thermoanaerobaculia bacterium
CCCTTCAGCGCCGCCTCGACCCCCTCCCGCGCCTCCGCCAGCGCCCGCCTCTGCCGCTCGTTCACCACCGCTCCCCCACCCTCCGGCACCGCGTACTTCTCCCGCACTTCGCCCGCGAGCCGTTCCACCAGCTCCCGCAGCCCTTCCCCCGTCGCCACCGAAATCCCGAGCGCACCCTCCGGCGCCCCGGCGAGATCGATCTTCGTGTGCACGACGATCGCCTCCGGATGCCGCTCCAGCGCCTCCCCGTCTTCCGCCACTTCACCCACCGACGCGTCGATCAGGTAGACCACCATCTCCGCCCGGCTCGCCGCCTCCCGCGCCCGCGCCACGCCGATCCCCTCGACTTCATCCGAGGTCTTCCGCAACCCGGCGGTGTCGACCACCATCACCGGCAATCCGCCGAGCTCGATCGTCTCGCGCACCAGATCCCGCGTCGTTCCAGGGATCGGCGTCACGATCGCCCGGTCCTCGCCACACAGCGCGTTCAGCAACGTCGACTTTCCCGCGTTCGGCCGGCCGAGGATCACGAGCGTCACGCCCCCCGCCGTCGCGCGGCCGCGCCGGAACGTCTCCTCGATTCCACGCAGATCCTCGGCCAGACGTCCCAGCCGCGCGATCGCTTCACTCCGCTCGATGAACGTGTAGCCCTCTTCCGCAAAGTCGAGCGCCGCCTCGACCCGCGACAGGATCGCGACCAGCTCCTCCCGGGCCGCACGGGCCTCCCGGCTGAGAGCTCCCTCGAGGTTCGCCAGCGCCAGCTTCGACTGCGCCGCCGTCCGCGATGCGATCAGGTCGCCGATCGCTTCCGCCTGCACCAGGTCCAGCTTCCCGTTCAACACCGCCCGCTCGGTGAACTCTCCCGCCTCCGCCAGCCGCGCCCCCGCGTCGGTCGCCGCCCGCAGCAACCGATCGACCACGGCCGGGCTCCCATGCAGAGACACCTCGACCAGATCGTTTCCACTGAAAGAGCGGGGCGCTACATAGAGAGTGACGATCGCTTCGTCGATCACCCCGTCGCGGTCCGACAACCGCACCCTCGTCGCGCGACGCTCTTCGAGCTTCCGCCCCGCCCACTCCTCGGCCAGCTCTCGCGCGCGCGGTCCGTCCATCCGCACGATCGCCAGCGCGCTCCGCCCCACGGGAGTCGCCGGCGCGATGATCGTATCCAGCTCCGCTCCGCTCACGGCTCCTGTCGGTCCGCGCCGGGATCCTCTGTCCGCGCGACAATCGCCACTCGCTTGTAGAAGCCCTCCCCGCGCGAGATCGTCTCGACGTCGCGGTCATCCTTCAGCTCCAGGTGCACGATCCGGCGCTCCGCAGGGTTCATCGCCTCGAGCAGTTGCTCGCCACCTTCTGCGCGCACCAGATCGGCCGCTGCCCGAGCCTCCACCCGCAGCCGCTCGCCCCTCGCATCCTTGAAGCCGCGGCAATCGAACTCGATCTTCTTCTCGGTCTGTTTGTCTCTAAGTGCTTTGTTTACAATGGTTTGAACCGCTTCGAGCAATTCGCCGTCCCGGTCGGTCATCAGCCGCCCGTCGCGACCGTAGAGGGTAACCACGATCTGCTCGTCATCCTCGGTCGTACGCGCCTCGAGCGCGAAGCCGGCGAGCTCGAACAGATCGTCGGCCCACTTCGCGATCGCGGCCGCACTCTCGCTCTGCTCTCCCTGCGGCGGGACCTCTTCCTGATAGGGACGGTCGTCCTCGCTCCAGCGCGAGTGGCGCCGCGGCGGGCGATCGCGATCGGAGCGCCCCATGCCGCGTCCACCTCCCCTTCCTGCGTGGTCGCGGTCGGAGCGATCGCTCCGCTGCCGCGGGCGCGGACGCTCGGCAGCGGGGCGCGGGGCCCGCTCGACAGGAGGAGGAGGCGGCGGCGGCTCGGATGCTTCCGTGTCGATGTGCGCCTCGATCACGACGCGCTTGATCCCCCCGAGGAAGCCGCGCTTTTCGACGACGACCTTGTGGACGATCTGGTAGCGGGGGGCACCGAGGGCGGAGGCAGCTGCATCGATCGCATCCTCCAGGTTATGACCTTCGAAACGCTGACCGGCCATGCGGATCAGGCTCCCTTCTTCTCGGCAGCGGGATGGCTGCTCCAGTAACGGTTGGTGATCAACTGCTGAATGATAGAGAGAATATTCTGCACCAGCCAGTAGAGCACGAGGCCACTCGGAAACTCCTTGAACAGCCAGCCGAAGACGACGGGCATCGCGAGGAAGACTTTCCGCTGCACCGGGTCGACGGTCGTGGGCGTGAGCCACTGCTGGAGGAACATCGTGACGGTCATCAGGATCGGCGTGATGTAGTAGGGGTCCTTCACGGAGAGGTCGTGAATCCAGAGAATCCACGGTTCGCCGCGGAGCTCGATCGCGCGTGAGAGCAAAGTGTAGAAGCCCCAGAGGATGGGCAGCTGCAGGAGAAGCGGGACGCAGCCGCTCGCGGGGTTGATCCCCTCGTCCTTGTAGAGCTTCATCATCTCGAGGTTCATCTTCTGCCGCTGCTCGGGATCGGTCTTCGCCTTCCGGTAACGATCCTTGATCGCGTTGGCCTTTGGTTGAACCGCCTGCATCTTCTTCATCGACACCATGCTCTTGTGCTGAAGCGGGTAGAGGGCGAGCTTGATGAAGAAAGTGAGCACGACGATGGCCCACCCGAAGTTGTGTGTGAACGTGTTGAACCAGATCAGCGCGACGAGAAGGAGCCGCGAGATGAACCCGAAGATGCCGAACTGCAGCGTCTCGCCGAGTCCCGCGGCGTCGAGCGTGGCGACTTCCTTCGGCCCGAAGTAAGCCTCGCCGGCCACGACTCCGTTCTGGGCGTTGATGCCGACGTACAGTTCCTTGCGCGGGTCGCCCCCCTCGGTGATCGGAGGAACGGTCGTCTCTCGGAACGTGGCGGCACTTCCCTGCCGCGGCAGCATGACCGCGAGAAAGTAATTGTCCTGGAGCCCCGCGAACTGAGGCATTCCTTCGTACGCGCGGAATCCACCGGACTTCTCGCGATTGATGGTCTCGAGATCATCGGCGTACTGAACGACTCCTGCGCCGGTCGTCATGAACTTGCTGTATTCCTCGTCCGGGAGGATCCGCCGAAGCCCCGGACCGATGACGACGCGGAACGGAATCGTCGCGGGCGTCACCCGGACTTCGAAATCAAACAGGTAGCTCTCGGGGTGGAGCTTGAACGTCTTCTCGACCGAGACACCTTCGCCGGCCCACCGGAATCGGAGGACGGTGCCGTCCCGGCCGGTCGAGCGTTGGACTTCGTAGAGCGATTCGTTGATGAGCCGGTTGAGCCGCGCGTCGCTCGAGACGATCGCGAACGGGTAATCGCTGCTCTGCTCGGATCGAGGCGCAACCAGATCGACCGGACCCTCCCCCGGTTTTTCGGGGTAGTCGAGAAGGGTGAAGGAAACGAGCTGGGCTCCCCGGTTGGTGAACCGCGCCCGCCACTTAGGCGAGTCGACCTGCGGGACCTCAATCCTCCCCGCTGCGACCGGCGCAACCGCCGGCGCGGCCTGGGCCGCGGTCGGGGCCGGCATCGCCGGGCTCTCCGGGGGAGCGGTCTGTGCGGGTCCTGGCGCGGGCGCAACGGTGTCGGTCCCGGCGGTGACGGTCGCGGTCTCCGGGGGCGCCTGCCTCAGGCCGGGGAAGATCCTCGGGGCGAGGGCGCCCCAGCCGAACAGGAAGGCGATCGAAAGGAAGACCGCGAGAAAGAGTCGTTTTTCCATGGTTACGGGACCGGGTCCCAACCTCCTGGGTTCAGGGGATGACAGCGGAAGAGCCGACGCAGGGCAAGCCACGCACCGCGGGCGGCGCCGTGGCGGCTGATGGCCTCCATGGCGTAGACCGAGCAGGTTGGCTCGAAGCGGCAGGCTGGGGGAAGTAGGGGGGAGATGAACCGCTTGTAGACGCGGAGGAGGCCGACGAGGAGCTTACGAATCATCGGGTCCTTCCCTCCGTCGAACCCTTCCGGGCGTCCTCGTGGGCGCGCCAGAGAGCGCGCTCGAGATCGCGGGAAAAGTCACTGAAAACGGCCTCGGCCGCTTTTCCTTTGAGATTCACCACGAAGTCGAACGGCGCCTGGTCGAGCCCCAGAGGGGATCGCCGGCGCCGATAGATTTCGCGGACCCATCGTTTCAGACGGTTGCGATCGTGTGCTTTCCCGATTTTCCGGGTTGCCGTGACCCCGATCCGCGGATGCCCAAGGTCGTTCGGCATGGCGAACACGACCACGAACCGGCCGAACAGCTTCACGCCCTGCTCATACGCCCGCAGGAAGTCGCGGCGTTTCGCAATCCGTTGCGATTTCGGCAGATCTTCCGCGGGAGACAGGCTCAATGCTCGATCGACTCACACCGGCTCTCCGCGAGGCCGATGGCTCAGCGCGCCAGGGCTCAGACTGAAAGGCGCTTGCGACCCTTACGGCGGCGCGCGGAAATGACCGCGCGACCCTTCTTGGTCGCCATCCGCTCGAGGAAGCCGTGCGTGCGCTTCCGCCGGCGGTTATTCGGTTGATACGTACGCTTGCTCATCGTTCCACCTGGTTCTAAATCGTTGAAAACAAAGCCGGGAGTATAGCGATAGTCACCACTGGGGTCAATCTCACCCCCGGACCATCCACGCGGAACGCCATGCTTCCCGAGGGAATTCCACCGCAACCGCCGGTCGCTTCGCCCGGTTGCAGACCGAAAACGCGCGAGCGAATCGCCATCTGCCTCCCGCAGGAGTATGCTCGCCCACCTGCCACCTCGAATCGGGTGGAAATTGTGCTCCGCACACTTGATTTTCTCCGATCGGGTTGTGCTATGCTCCCGACCCCTTCTTCAGGCCCCGGCGTTTTCCACAGTTGTGGAAAACCTGTGGAATCACAGGGGGTTACGGGGTCCCTCGGCAAACCAATGAATCTCTGGAATCAGGTCCTCGGAAAGCTGGAAAGCCGGATCGAACCGAACGAGTATAAAACCTGGTTCGCTCCGACGTCGTTGCTCGCGGAAAAAGGCGAGACCCTCGACGTTCGTGTCCCCGACGACCGGTTCGTCGACGAGATCTCCGCCCGGTACGGACGGGCGATCCGGTCGATTCTCAGCGAGTTGAGCTCGGAGAGGACGAAGGTCCACTTCGTGGCCGACGCCACGCGCCCCTCCCCGGAACGCGAAGCGGCCCAGGCCGCCCGGGCCGCGCAACCCGAAATCCCTCAATCGACCTTCAATCCCCGCTATCGATTCACCACTTTTGTCGTCGGAAACTCCAACCAGCTCGCCTACGCGGCCTCGCATTCGATCGCCGAGAACCCGAGCGGCTCGTTCAATCCGCTCTTCATCTATGGGGGCGCCGGCCTCGGGAAGACCCACCTGATCCAGGCGATCGGCCAGCAAATCCGCACCGACCATCCCGAAATGCGGGTCGTCTACATGTCGGCCGACAGCTTCGTCACCGAGCTGATTACCTCGATCCGGTACGACCGGATGTCGCAGTTCCGGGACCGCTACCGCTCGGTCGACGCTCTCCTGCTCGACGACATCCAGTTCCTCGCCGGGAAAGAACGCACCCAGGAAGAGTTCTTTCACACCTTCAATGCCCTCTACGAGGCGCAGAAGCAGATCGTGTTCACCTCCGACGCCCCTCCCCGCGATATCCCCACGCTCGAAGAGCGGCTCCGGTCGCGGTTCGAGTGGGGACTGATCGCTGACATCCAGGCCCCTGACCTCGAGACGAAGATCGCGATCCTCCGCAAGAAGGCCGAAGAGAAGAAGATCGATCTGCCGGACGACGTCTCTCTCTTCATCGCCGAGCGCGTACGCTCCAACATCCGCGAGCTCGAGGGGCATCTGAACCGGATCACCGCGTTCGGCTCGCTCACCGGCCACGCGATGTCGGTCGATCTCGCGCGCGAAGCGCTACGCGACGTCCTCGCGAAGGAAAACAAACCGATCACGCCGGGCGAGATCCTCAAGGTGGTCTCGACGCACTACGGGATCAAGGTCTCCGACATGAAGACCAAGTCGAACGCCCGTCCCGTCTCCTACCCGCGCCAGGTCGCCATGTACCTCTGCAAGACCCTCACGGATCTCTCCTACCCCGAGATCGGAAAGCTCTTCAACAACAAGCACCACTCGACGGTCATCTACTCGGTGGAGAAGATCGAGCGCCTCAAGCACGAGGACCCGGCCGTCGAGAACACGATTGCCATGCTGGTGAAGCATTTCAGGTAAGGCAGAAGGCAGAAGGCAGAAGAAACAAGCCAGAAACCAGAAGCCAAAAGAAAAGGAAAAGGGCTTCCGTCATCCTGAGGGAGCGCCGCGAAAATCAACTCCTCGCGCTGGACTAGCGCGCGACCGAAGGATCTCAGAATGGCAGGATCGCGCCACGTGCCCGTTTCCCCCCGCACCGGCCAACGCGATCCTCGCATCTTGAGATCCTTCAGTCGCGCCCACTCCCATCGCGAAGGCCAGATCTCTCCGGCGCTCCTTCAAGATGACGATTCGGCTTACGCCTCTACTTCTGGCTTCTGCCTTCTGCCTTCTGCCTTTGTTAAATCCTGTCGAAAACCTCGGGATCGGGCTGTGGACGGTCTGCGGATAAAAAAAAGTACTGCAGCGGGTGGGTGGAAGGCTGCGGAAAACGGGAACCGAAATCCGCGTGAAATCCGCAGCGAATACCGCCGATTGAGATGCGGCGGAATTGCTATACTCTCCAGCACTTGGGACGAGTCGTCCGGTTATCCTCAGCGATTACTACTACTACTTCCATTCATAAAGAATGAATTGATTCAGAAGGGTTGGACATGGAGCTCACGGTAGCCAGATCGGATTTTCAAAAGGAACTGCAGCTGTGTCAGGGCGTGGTCGAAAAGCGCTCGACGATCCCGATCCTGTCGAACGTTCTGCTCCGGACGACCGACGATGGGCTAGAGATCGCAGCGACGGATCTCGACGTGACGCTGCAGACCTCCTGCCCGGCGACGGTGAAGACTCCGGGTGGCGTGACGCTCGACGCGCGGCGGCTCTTCGACGTGGTCCGCGCTCTTCCGGAAGAGGACGTGAAGCTCGTACTCGGAGAGAACTACTCGATCCAGATCGAGTCGGGCACCGCGAAGTTCCGGCTCCTCGGGCTTCCCGCCGAGGATTACCCCACGCTTCCCAAGGTTTCGCTCAAGAACGCCAACGTGATGCAGCTCGACGACCTGAAGATGATGGTCGAGAAAGTCATCTTCGCGATCACGCACGAGGAAACGCGATTCCAACTCAATGGCGCGCTGCTCAAGGTCCTCAGCGACAAGATGGAAATGGTCGCGACCGACGGACACCGGATGGCTCTGGTCAATCTCCCCTTCGGCAACGAAAAGGCGGGAACCGACCTGACGATGCTCGTCCCGAGGAAAGCGCTCCACGAGCTGCTACGCCTGGAGACGGGCGAGGACACGGAGGTCAAGTTCGGAACGTCGGAGAACCACATGTACTTCGAGGCCGGACGCAGGCGCCTGATGGCGAGGATGATCGACGTGAACTTCCCGAACTACATGGAAGTCATCTCGCGCGACAACGACCGCAAGGTCCGGGTCGATCGCGAACGTCTTCTCGCGACGATCCGGCGGATCTCGCTGGTCGCGAACGAGCGGACGCGCGCGATCCGCTTCGACTTCGCCGCCGGCAAGCTGACCGTCTCCTCGACCAACCCCGAGCTCGGCGATGCCCGCGAGACCGTTCCGATCGAGTACTCCGGCCAACCGTTCCACGTCGGCCTCAATGCGGCGTACGTGAGCGATTTTCTCGCGGCCGTCGAGACCCCGAACGTCAGCCTCGCGCTCAAGGACGAGAACAGCCAGTGCATCGGGAGACCCGAGCAGAAGGACGATCTCCCTTACGAATACCTCTACGTCGTGATGCCGATGCGCATCTCGTGATCCCGCGCTCTTGATCCTTCTCGAGCTCGAAACGAGGAACTTCCGCAACCTCTCGGACGCGAAGATCGCCTTTCATCCAGCCGCCAACATCTTCATCGGCGACAACGGCCAGGGGAAGACCAACCTCCTCGAAGCGATCTACTTCCTGGCGACGACGAAGTCGTTTCGGACCAGTCGCGTCGCCCACGCCGCCAGAACGGGGCAGACGACCCTCTACGCCGCCGGACGCGTCCAGGACCCCTCGGGCATCGTGCGCACCCTCTCGGCCGGCATGGAGGTCGGTCCCGAGCGCCGCCGCGAACTTCTCCTCAACGGCCAGAAGGCGACCCTCGGCAACTACATCCGCGCCCTCCAGGTCTTCGCCTACTCGGCCGCCCGTCTCGAGATCCTCCGCGGGGGGCCGGACGAGCGGCGGCGTTTCCTCGACCGTGGCATCGCCAGCGTCCGTCCCGGCTACCTCTCGGATCTGTCGCGCTACGGACGCGTGCTCAAGCAGAGAAACTCCCTCCTCCAGCAGATCGCGGAAGGAAAGAAGAGGGGCAAAGAGCTCGAGGCGTGGGACCGGGAGCTGGTGGAGACGGCGCTGGCGGTCGTCGAGGCGCGGCGGGCGTACACCGAGGATCTGGCGGAAAGGACCGCGCGCATCCTGGAAGAGCACGACTACCACGTGCGCGACCTTCGGTTCGCTTACAGACCAGCGGGGTTCGAGGAGCAGGTGGGGCTCGAAGAGGGAATCCGAGCCCTGAGCGCCCTTCGGAAGCGGGAGTTGCGGCTGGGATATACGCTCTTCGGCCCGCATCGGGACAACATCGAGATCCTTCGGGGAGAGGATCCAGCCGCGGAGATCCTCTCGAGCGGCGAGATCAAGATGACGGTGCTGTTCCTGAAGTTGGCGAAGGTGGAGCTTTACCGGGAGCGGACCGGGGAGTCGCCGCTGTTTCTGCTGGACGACGTGGATGCCGAGCTCGACCTTTCGATCATCGAGCGCCTCCTGAGTTATTTGATCGGGAGAATTCAACTGTTCACGACCTCGCCAAAGGGGTCGTTTTTCGACCGCTTCGAGATGGGGGAACACCGCCGTTTCGGGGTGAGGGACGGGGGGGTCGGGCGGGAGGGCGAAAGCTGAGGAAAATACCTGCCTTTTCAGCGATTTCAGCCAGAATTTTCTGCTAGAATGAGACGTTAATTCCAGCGGTGTGGAGAGTCTCTTTCGGACAGCCGCGACCGGGCTCCGGCCCCCGGCGCAAAACCCGCCGCAGTCAGGTTCTTTTTGAGCCGCGATCTTCGGACCGAAAAACCAGGATGACTCGCACCCGGCCGGCCGGGGTTTGATCTCCGTTCGTCTTCAGGAAGACCACTAACGAATGCCAACGAATTACACGGCAGCAGACATCAAGGTCCTCAAGGGACTCCAGGCGGTCCGGAAACGTCCCGGGATGTACATCGGCGACACGGATGACTACTCGGGGCTGCACCACATGGTGTACGAGGTCGTGGACAACGCGATCGACGAGTGCCTGGCGGGCTACGCGGACTCCGTGACGGTGAAGATCCGGCCGGACAACTCGGTGATCGTGGAAGACAACGGTCGCGGGATCCCGGTGGATATGCACAAGGAAGAGGGTCGAAGCGCGGCGGAGGTCATCATGACCGAGCTGCACGCCGGCGGAAAGTTCGACAACAACTCGTACAAGGTCTCGGGCGGGCTCCACGGCGTGGGCGTCTCGGTCGTGAACTTCCTCTCCGAGTGGCTCGAGCTCGAGATCCGCCGCGACGGCTATGTCTGGCGGCAGACATACAAGCAGGGGATCCCGCAGGCGCCGCTCTCGAAGGACGAGAAGACGCAAGCTCGAGGGACCAGGGTTTCCTTCAAGGCCGACTCGGAGATTTTCTCGGTCGACGAGATGAACTTCGACACGCTCTCGCAGCGTCTGCGCGAGCTCGCCTTCCTCAACTCGGGAGTCCGGATCAAGATCGAGGACGAGCGGAGCGAGAAGGAGCACGAGTTCCTTTACGACGGCGGGATCATCTCGTTCGTCCAGGACGTGAGCAAGGCGAAGACGCCGATCAACGACAAGCCGATCTTCATCGTCGACGAGAAGGAGGGCGAGCGGGTCGAGGCGGCGCTCCAGTGGAACGAGGGGTACAGCGAGTCGATCCTCTGCTTCACGAACACAATCAAGAACGCGGACGGCGGAACGCACCTCGAAGGGTTTCGCTCGGCGATCACCCGGACGATCAACAAGTACGCTACCGAGCAGGGATATCTCGCCAAGGCGAAGGTCACGCTCGAGGGTGAGGACATTCGCGAGGGGCTGTCGGCGATCATCTCGATCAAGATCCGCGACCCGAAGTTCTCCTCGCAGACGAAGGACAAGCTCGTCTCCTCGCACGTGAGGACATGGGTCGCCCACGAGGTGGGAGAGAAGCTCTCGGAATACCTCGAGGAAAACCCGAAGGAAGCGCGCCGGATCCTGGAAAAGGTGATCGACGCGGCGCGCGCACGTGAAGCCGCGCGGAAGGCGCGCGATCTCACGCGCCGCAAGGGAGCGCTCGATTCCTCGTCCTTG
>JBHEOL010000322.1:0-3480 GCA_046261635.1 Thermoanaerobaculia bacterium
GCTCGTCGCCCCGCTCTCACCCGCCCTCCACCTCGGCGCAAGGCGGATCATCGCCATGACGACCCGTTACCAGCAAACCTTCGAAGAAGCGGACCAGCCCGAGTCGGTCGGATATCCTCCCCCCGTCCAGGTGGTCGGTCACCTGATGAGCGCGATTTTCCTCGACGTCATCGATCAGGATGCGATGCGGCTCGAGCGCCTCAATTCGGTTCTCCGGAAACTCCCCGAGGAGGAACGCGAGGGGATGAGCGTCGTCGATCTTCTCGTCCTCCGACCGTCGGTCGATCTCGGCCGCCTCGCGGGCGAGTACGAGCCGAAGATTCCTCCCTCACTCCGCTTTCTCCTCCGCGGTCTCGGGAGCGAGGAGACCAGCCGCTCGGACTTCCTCGCCATGCTGATGTTTCAACCCGACTACATCCGCAGACTCCTCGAGATCGGTGAAGCCGACGGCGAGGCGAGGATGGACGAGATCTCGGCGATCCTCGACACCCCCCAGGGAAGCAGGAAGCGAGTTGAGTTCCCCAGGTGACCTAGCCCACTAGTAAAGCCGGTAGCGCCGCGGGAAGAACGTCGGGGGAGAGAGGCGGATCCGCGCGTCGTCCATCACTTCCAGAATCTTGAGGACCGACTCGAAGTTGGCCGACAGCCATTCGACTGCCTCGATGACCGGTTCCGACGGAAGGGCGTCCGAGCGGAGACTTTCGATCTCGATTCCAATCAGGAACACGTCTGCGCCGGTGGCCTCCAGCGCCTTCAGCCGCGCCGGATCGCTCGCGAACGAGCGGGGGACCAGGCGCGGTTCAGGAAATCGCGCCAGATGAATCGTCCCACCCGAGGCTCCCGTAATGATTGAGTCGACGATCAGAATCTGGTCGCGAAACAGCGGATCAGGAAGGAACTCACTCTCCCCTTCGAGCCAGAAGTCCGCGGTTGCGCACATGCTCTCGCTGAGCCGATGTGCGGCCAGCAGTCCGGCGATGTCGTCGGCGTGGGCCGGATTCCCGAACCCCGCGACGAGCAGGGCGGCCGGTTCAAGGGCGATCGACAGAGCTGAGATTGCGTTCAATGGAGGGTTCCGGATGAAATCGCGCGGTCGCAACGATCGACGGCTTTGCGAGTATCGCAAGGCTCCCCGGATCGATTGGTGACAGGTGGCACGCGCCGATGTGAAGACTTTCCATGGGGTGCGGTGACGCACCCTCGGCTCGAGCGATCTAAGCAGCTGTGGTCAGAAGCACTTGAGCGGCTCGGGCCCAAGCGGTGGCGGTGTGCCGCGACGCGCGTCGCCGATCAACTGTTCCGCTTTTGTCACCGCGAGCGCGATCCCTTCCATGACTGCCGGCGTAACGCCGAACCCCGGGTCGAGACTCGCCGGCTCGATCCCGAGAATCGCGACAGGGCAGGGATGGCAACCGAGCGCCTGGCGAAGGCCGAGCCACTGGCCCGCGCTCCATCGATGGGATGCGGGCTCTCCGGACGGGGTGTCCGGCTGGATGCGGAACAGGTGGACACTTCCCGGGGGCGCCCCGAGGCGAACGGCGTCGAGGACGAGAACGAGACTGCGCTCGGAGCGGTCGAGCAGTTCCACCGGAGGGCCGGCCGAGACGACGACCTCGACTCCTTCCAGAGCCCGGTGCGCAATCGACTGCGCGAGAAGGAGCCCCGCCGCATCGTCGGAGCTTCCCCACGATCCGATGCCGACCGCGAGCACGGGTGCCGTCATCTGTCGATCTCGACCCGGACCGCATGCGTCGAGCAGGAGATGCACGGGTCGAAGGTCCGGACGAGCCTCTCGCATAGATGTCCGAGCGCGGCGTCCTCGAGATGGACGTGGGCTGCTGCGAGGCGATGGAGGTCGTCCTCCATCCGGCGGAGATTCTGCGCGGTCGGCGGGGTGATCCGCGCGCTCTCGATGAGGCCGCGTTCCCCGATCGAGTAACGGTGATAGAGAAGGCCGCGAGGAGCTTCGGTGGCCGCGCATCCGCTCCCGGCCACGGTTTCGAGGGGCATGTGATCGACCGGTGGCTCGCTCCACCCATCGATGATCGCGAGCGACTCCTCGCATGCGAAGACCATCTCGATCGCTCGTGCGATGATTCCGTGAAACGGGTTCGCGGAGGGCCAGCGGATTCCGCAGCGCATCGCCAGATCGGTCGCAGCAGGGGTGAGGCGGTCGAGGTTGATCGCGAGCCTGGCGAGCGGCCCGACCATGTAGGCTCTCCCGTCGCGGGAGCGGATCGAGTGGAGCGCCGTCGAGTGGCTGACCTGCTCTTCGCCGAACAGCTGCTCGAACTGCTCGACCGGAAACTCCTCGCCGCGCGAGGTGGCGATCACGCCGTGGCCGATCGCGTAGTCGCTCGAGCGGAGCGCGACGAACTCGGGTTCCGATTCGAACGGCGGAAAATCGAGCCCCGCGAGAAACGTTCCGGCATCGAGGGATGCTTCCAGAGCCCATTCGAGCTCGGTGCGGAGAGCCTCGAGCTGTGCCCGCTCCGGGGTCTTCGAAAACCCGCCCACGCGAATGGACACCGGATGGGTGGCGCGTCCGCCGAGCAGTTCCACGACTGCCGACCCGGCTCGTTTGATCCGCAGTCCCCTCGAGACCAGCTCGGGATGCACCGCGGCCATGGCGATCGCGCTGTCGAAGCCGAGGAAGTCCGGAAGATTGAGCAGAAACACGTGCAGGGCGTGGCTTTCGAGCCACTCGGCGCAGTACATGAGCCGCCGGAGGCGGACGAGCTGGGAGGGGAGTGCGATCTGAAGGGCGCGCTCGAGAGCCTGGGCGGATGTCATCTGATGAGCGACCGGGCAGATGCCGCAGATGCGCGCGGTCAGGTCCGGGATCTCGGAGAAGTGACGTCCGCGGACGAAGGCCTCGAAGAAGCGGGGTGGCTCGAGGATGTCGAGCGCGATCTCCCGAACCTGGTCCCCTTCGATCTTCATCCGGATGGCTCCCGCTCCCTCGACCCGTGACATCGGAGAGAGCTCCAGCAAGCGAGTGGTTACGGTAGTCATCAGGCGTTCCTTTCGCTCGCTCCGGGGTGCCCCCTGAAGGGAAGTGCCCAGCCGCTCACGCCATGAAGCTGCCGGCGAAGTGCGGCAGGATCGTGGCCGAGCGATTCCATTCTGGTCAGCCATGCGTCGGCTCGCGAGATTTCAGAAGGGCCGCCGCACCCGTAGCAGCCGCGAAGATACGACGGGCAGATCGCGCCGCAGCCGGCCCTGGTGATCGGGCCCAGGCACGCGGTCGCATGCTCGATCAGCACGCACGGATTGCCCTGACGCTTGCACTCAATGCAGACCGAATACGTCGGAAACTGCGGAGGGCGGCCGATCAGAATCGATCCGATCAGCTCCTTCATCTGCTTCCTGCTGACCGGGCATCCGGCGACCTCGTAATCGACGGTGACGTGCTCGGATACAGGAGTGGAGCGGTCGAGCGTCTCGATCATCTCGGGGGCGGGATAGACGGTGCGGCGG